>NZ_JFZJ01000008.1 GCF_000636015.1 Rhodomicrobium udaipurense JA643 | reverse complement strand
TTGCGCCGCTTGATCTCTTCCGGCTCGAAAGTCCCGTTCTGTACGCCCACAGATAGTCTCCAGAAATCGCAACAACTGTTCCGGGTGATAGGGGAAAGCGCTTTAACCTTCGGTGAATCGAAACCGGGAGGAAAACGGCGCCCACGCAAATTGCGCTTGCGTGCTTCTCCAATTTTACGAAAATCCCTTTCAACTGTTGGGGACGCCATGTTCGAAGTCATCCGCGACGCGCTCATCTGGCTCATGAGCTGGGTTCTGGACAAACCGCCTCAGGGCGGAGAAGCATTCAGGCTCCTGTTCCTGATCGGCTTTTCGGTGTTCGCCACCTGGTTAAGCATGTACTGGCGCGACCTCGCCTATCGCTCCCGCACGATTCGCCGGAGGCTCAAGCCCGAGGAGCGCTATGCGGGCCGCTACTTTCAGGCCGTCTGGCAGAAGGGCGACCTGCGCTACGCCTTCGTGAATATCTTCTTCGACTGGCGGGCGCGGCGCTACAAGGCGGCGGGGCGCGCCTACGGAGCTGACGGGGCCGAGTTGGCCTCCTTTAGCTCGTCCTATGTTCGCTTTCCGTCCGAAAAGGATTCCGAAATCGAATTCATGTGGAAGAGCAATTCGGGCGTTTCGGGCTATACGCGGCTGGGCATCGAGGACTCCGACGAAGACCTGATCCAAGGCGACGGCCTCGTCGTGCACATCGACGGCGAAATTTGCAGCTATAAGATGAAGTTCAAGCACATGCATGACCGCTATGTGCGCGAGGCGCTCGGCGTCGCGGTCCCGAAGGATTCCTCGCAGGAGCCGAATTTCGTGCGCCTCTTCAACGTGCGCTATGGCCCGGCTGTGCGGGGCGGCTTCGCCTCCGCGCCCAAATCCGATCCCGAGCCAGCGATACCGACGTGACGCGAGCGGACCCGCTTCCCGCCGCTCCGATCGCGGGCGGCTCAAGATCCGCGTGCGAACAATCCCTTATCCCTCCCTCGTGGTTCGGCAAGTTTCTTGCTATGCTCGCCGAACGTGCTGGCCGCGGCCCCGCCAAGAGCTGAACGCGAGCGCGTCCTTCGTCCGGCTGGCCGGTTCAAGGCTCCCCCCATAACGAGGCTGAAAGGCATGGCATGACCACGCCCCTGGGCGGCGAAATTTATGGCGATGCTCTCGTGGTGCTCGGTACCGCGGGCATTGTCGTGCCGCTGCTTCGTCGGCTCGGCGTCAGTTCCGTGCTCGGCTATCTCGGTGCAGGCGCGATCCTTGGTCCGTACGGCCTCGGCTCGCTGCGCGCGGAGTATGGCGTCCTGCCGTGGATCACCATTTCGGACTCGAAGTCGCTCGGCGGCATCGCTGAACTCGGCGTCGTGTTCCTGCTCTTCACCATCGGGCTCGAACTCTCGTATAACCGGCTGCTGACGATGCGCCGCCTCGTCTTCGGGCTGGGCTTGCTTCAGGTGGTCGCGTCGACGGCGGTCATCGCCGCGATATGCGCTGCGGCGGGGCTCGACCTCCGGCTTTCCATCATTCTCGGCGCGTGCCTTGCGCTGTCCTCGACCGCCATTGTGGTCGACGTGCTCGCCTGCCAACGCCGCCTGGCGACCGCCACCGGGCGAGCGAGTTTTTCGATCCTCCTCGCGCAGGATCTCGCGGTCGTGCCGCTTCTGCTTTTCCTGCTGATCCTCGGTTCGAGCGCCGAAGCGTCCGTTTACGAGGCGCTCGCGCTGGCACTCTTGAAGGCTGCCCTCGGCCTCAGCTTCATCCTGATTGTGGCGCGGCTTTTCCTTCGGCCGCTGTTCCGACTCGTGGCCTCGGCCGGGTCGAGCGAGCCTTTCATGGCGGCGACGCTGTTCGTGGTGGTGGCGACGGGCGTTACGGCGAGCCGCGCTGGGCTTTCCATGGCGCTCGGCGCGTTCTTGGCCGGGCTTCTGCTCGCGGAAACGGAATACCGAAAATCCGTCGAAATCGCCATCGAGCCGTTCAAGGGCGTGCTGCTCGGCCTGTTCTTCTTCACGGTCGGCATGGGGATCGATTTCCGCGAAATTCTCAACCACCCTGGCCTTGTCTTCGGCGCGATCGTCGCCCTCGTGATCGTGAAAGCCGCAATCGTCCTCGGCATTGCACCGCTCTTCGGCGTGCCGCGTCCCGCCGCGCTCGAAACGGCGCTCCTTCTCGGACCAGCGGGGGAGTTCGCGTTCGTCGGCCTCGGGCTTGCGGCTGGACTGAAACTGATCCCTGCGGAAATTTCGGGGCCCGCGCTGGCTGTGGTTTCGCTGTCCATGGCGTTCATTCCGCTCCTCGACATCGCGGGGCGCAAACTGGCGGAGCGGGCGGCGGCGAAGCGTCCGGGCCTCGACGCCGCCCTTTTCGCGCTGCCGGAAACGGAGTTGAAGGACCATGCCATCGTCGTCGGTCACGGCCGCGTCGGGCAGGTGCTCTGCTCGCTCCTCGAACGGCACCGCTTTCCGTTCATCGCGAGCGACAAGGACCCGGATGTCGTTTCCCATCACAGACGTCTCGGCCGCGAAGTCTATTATGGCGACGCCGCCAATCCCGCGTTCCTGAATGCCTGTGGCCTGCAACGCGCCTCGGCTCTCATTATCACCATCACGGCGGGCGACCAGATCGTCGGGATCGTGAAGACCGCCCTGAATCTCAGGCCCGATCTCGTCATCCTTTCCCGCGCCCGCGACGCGACGCATGCCCATCAACTTTACGCCATCGGCGTGACCGACGCCGTGCCCGAGACGATCGAAGCGAGCCTTCAGCTTTCGGAGGCATCGCTCGTGGCGCTCGGTATCCCGGCGGGTCCGGCTATCGCGTCGATCCACGAGATGCGGGACGAATTTCGCGCCGAGTTTCAGGACGCGGCGCGGCGTTCGGGGCGGCAGGTGACGCGCGCCATCCGTCGCAAGACGCTCCGCGATCGCGCGCCGAAAAGCGCCGAGCCGTAAAGTTCGAGTCGTCCGAACCCTACCGCGTACAGGCTGCGGGTCTGACGGAGATCACGCGGACCGCCCAACCGCTGTCGGGTGCGGCATCGACATGCGAACCGTTGAACGCGAGGAACGGATTTCTCACCACGTAGCGCGAGATGCCGGCGTCAGGGCCGAGACCAGCGCCGACAAGCGCGGCGCCCTCGCTGCCGGACAACGCTCTGAGGCCGTCATTCTGCAACGCCGGAATCGGGCTTGAGCATGGCCGCAACGCCACGCCCGCCTCCGCGCCAATCGCGACGCGTTTCATGAGTCCTGTATCGCTTGAGCGCGATGCGGGATTCGGTTGCGCGGGCACCGCGAGGGCGACCGGCGAGGTTGCCGCACAGGCAATCAGGCTCATGGCGAGCGCGTGAAAATGGATCATACGCATAGAATTCACGCAAAACTTTCACTGAACGCTTAAACGACCACCCAACGCGGGTTCTTTTTGGGCGCTTTCGCGGCCTTTTGCCGGTTACGCAGGCGCTTCTCCTATTGTCCAACGCCGGAGAGGGGTTGGAAAGCGCAAAAAAGCATGCTAGCAAAAGCGCTCGACAACGTGCGCATTTTGTCTTCGCGCGTTCGCAACCTCAACCTTATTGGCTTGCGCTTGCCACCGGCCTGATGGCGACTGAGTGGAGCGCTTGGAATTTGACCATGAAGATCAAGAATTCAATCAAGACGCTTCGCACGCGCCATCGCGAAAACCAGGTCGTTCGTCGCCGTGGCCGCCTCTACATCATCAACAAGAAGGTTCGCCGCTACAAGGCTCGCCAGGGTTGATCGGCCTCCGCCCGGTGGCTTTCCGCGCGCCCTTCGGATGCTGCGCGAAAGCTGTCTCTTGCCTCGAAGCAACGAGGAGGGCGTATTGTTGACCAGTCTCAAGCTGACAAACGGCGATTGCCTCGTCATCGCGACGCACAACAAGGGCAAGGTCCGCGAGTTTGAAGACCTGTGCGCGCCGCTGGGCGTAAGCGTGGTGTCTTCGGCTGCGCTTGGCCTGCCGGAGCCGGAAGAGACGGGCACGACCTTCGCGGAAAACGCGAGGCTGAAGGCTGTGGCGACCGCCGTCGCGACGGGCAAGATTGCGCTCGGCGACGATTCGGGGTTGGCAGTCGATGCGCTTGACGGAGCGCCGGGCATCTATTCGGCGCGTTGGGCGGGCGAACCTCGCGATTTCGGCGCGGCCATGCGGCGCGTCGAGGCGGAGCTTGCCGCTCGTGGCGCGACTGCGCCCGAGGCACGCCGCGCGCAATTCGTTTGCGTGCTCTGTCTTGCCAATCCGGCGGGCGAGGTCCAATTCTTCGAGGGAACTGTCGCGGGCCATCTCGTGTGGCCGCCGCGCGGAACAAACGGTTTTGGCTTCGATCCGATGTTCGTCGCCGACGGCCGCGATATCACCTTCGGCGAAATGGACCCGGCCGCGAAGCATGCGATCTCCCACCGCGCTAACGCCTTTGCCGCTTTCAAGGCCGCTCTCGCTTCCCCGCGCTGAGGCGCGCGCGGCCGTAGAGCCGCTGGCCGTCTACGTGCATTGGCCCTTCTGCGAAAAGAAGTGCCCCTATTGCGATTTCAATTCCCACGCCGCAAACAGCATTGACGAAGCCCGCTGGCTCGCCGCGATCCTGCGCGAGCTTGAGACTTACGCAGCCGAGACGGCGCGCCAGCCCGTTGCGAGCGTATTTTTCGGCGGCGGCACGCCATCGCTGATGCAGGCGCGCTCGGTGGGCGCGGTGCTCGACCGGGTCGCTGCGCTGTGGCCGATCTCCGAAACTTGCGAAATCACGCTCGAAGCGAACCCGTCGAGCGTTGAGGCGGGGCGCTTCGCGGCCTATCGTGCTGCGGGCGTAAACCGCATTTCGCTCGGCATTCAGTCGCTCCACGATGACGCGCTCAAGGCGCTCGGCCGCATCCACGACGCAGCCGAGGCGCGCACCGCGCTCGACATCGCCGCGCGCACCTTCGACCGTATGAGCTTCGATCTGATCTACGCGCGCCCCGGCCAGACGCTCGATGCGTGGCGCACCGAACTCATCGAGGCGCTTTCCCTCGCGCGCGGGCATCTCTCGCTGTACCAGCTCACCATCGAGCCGGAGACGGCGTTCTTCGCGCTTCAGCGACGGGGGAGGCTCCGGCTTCCCGAGGCGGAACTCGCGGCCGAGTTCTACACGCTCACGCAGGAGCTTTGCGAGGCGGCGGGGTTGCCGGCCTACGAGGTATCAAACCACGCGGCACCGGGCGAAGAGAGCCGGCACAACCTCGCTTATTGGCGCTATGGCGATTACGTCGGCGCTGGACCGGGCGCGCATGGACGATATTGCGGGGCGGCGGAACGAAAGATCGCCACGGCGGCGCTGAAGTCGCCGCTCGCGTGGGCTAAGAAGGTGGAAGCGCTGGGGCATGGCCGCGAGGAGCGCGTCGAGCTTGGCGCGCAGGAGGAGGCCGAGGAGGCCGTGCTGATGGGCCTCCGTATCAGTGAAGGAGTCGATTTGCGTCGTCTGGAGGCAAGGACAGGGTTTCGCCCCGCCGCTTCCACGCTCGCGATGCTGGAGAGTGAAGCGCTGATCGCCAGCGGCGACGGCCGGATCAGCACCACGGCTGCGGGGCGCCTCGTGCTGAATGCCGTGGTGGAGACCGTCGCATCGAGCCTCGAACCGGCAGACCAAGCCTCCCATTTGCCGACGACTTAATACTGCGCCGCGACGGCCGTACCAAAGCTTGCGGGCGCAGGATCGATGGTCTGGTTGCCGGTGGCGCGCACTTCCATGATCGCGAAGCCGCGCTCGGCCGTGCCGTCCGGACGGAGCCGGAACAGGCCGTCCACGCCATTGAATCCGCTCGCGCGCATCAGCTCGGACGACGCGAACCGCCGCTCGGGCGGATTGCCGGATAGCGAGATCGCAAGGCTGACCGCGTCATAGGAAAGGCTCGCGAGGCGGGGCGGCGTGTCGCCGTAAGTCTCGGAATAGCGGCGCGTGAAGTCCTGCCAGCCCTTCGAATCAGTCGCGGGAAACCAGCCGCCCTGCAAGGAGGCTTCCTTGCCGACGCCGACATAGTCCCAGCCGGAAAGACCGATCATCTTCACCGCCTGCGTATCCATCTCATAATAGGGGAACAGCGGCGCGAGCGAGGGCAGCGTGTCGCCGCCCGCGGGCACGAAGATTGCGTCGACCTGCGGAGCGGAGCCCTTCTTCGCAAGCGGCGCGAGCTCTTTCACGGAGGCGAGCATGCCATTTGCTTCGGGCGGAAAGGTTTTCGTGAGCACGACCTGACCGCCATTCGCCTGCACGGCGCGGTTGAAGGTCTGCTCGACGATACGACCGTAATCATTTTGCGGAAACAGCGCGGCGAAGCGCTTCTTGCCGTTCGCCGCAGCGTAGGAAACCATGCGCGGGACGTCGCTGCCCGCCACGAAACTCAGGAGATAGACGCCGTTTCCGGCGACGGTGCGGTCGCTTGAGAAGGCGAGCACCGGCACGCGGGCGGCTTGAGCCACGGGCGCAACGGCCGTCACTTCATTGGCGAACAGCGGGCCAATGATGAGTTCGGCGCCTTCCTTGACGGCCTCGTCGGCGGCCCGACGCGCGCCGTCCGGCGTTCCGCGCGTGTCCTTTGGAATGAGCTGGACGTTCGGCTTGTCGAAATCGAACAGCGCGAGTTCGCCCGCCTGCTTCATGGCCTTGGCGACCTGCTGCGCGTTAACATTGCCCGTCAGCGGCAGCAGGAGCGCCACCTTCACAGTTCCGCCGGCGGGCGCGCCGCGTGCCGGCGTTGCGGACGAAATGTTGCCGCTACCCGTGCCACCCCCGACCGAGCAGGCCGCGAGGCCGAGGCATACGAACAGAAATGCGAAGCCGAGAAAGATGCGGGATCGCGCGAAGGCGTGTTCACTCGTGAGTTTCATCGGGATCGAATATCAGCTTTCCGTTGACCTGCGCCGGTTATGAAGGCAAGACCACCTTGTTACGAGTCGCGTCTGACGCGAAGCGCTTCGAGCACGTTTACCGTGTTTGGCAACTGTGGCTGATTGGTGATGACGAAGCGACGGGCGCCGAAAATTCCACAACCGGATGCCGACAGCGATGCGACCGCAGCGATAGAGGCGGAGCGCGCGGCGGCGCTTCTGGCGGCCGTGTCGAGGCAGTTCGACAAGCTGGGCGCGAGCCCCCTCGACCCTGGCCTTTATCTCGTTTCGACCCCCATCGGCAATCTCTCCGATATCTCGATCCGCGCACTTTCCGTGCTGGCGTCCGCCGACCGCGTCTACTGCGAGGACACGCGCCACAGCCGGAAGCTGTTTTCCGCGTTCGACATGGGGCGCAAGCTCGAAACCTATCACGACTTTTCGGGCGAGGCAGACCGCGAGCGTATTCTCGACGCGCTACGCGAGGGTAAGGCGGTCGCGCTTATCTCGGACGCCGGCACGCCTCTCATCGCGGACCCCGGCTACAAGCTTGTGCGCGATGCGGTCGCCGAGGGCATTCGTGTCTTTCCGGTGCCTGGCGCTTCGGCGATCCTGTCAGCGCTTGTAGCGAGCGGCCTGCCGACCGACCGCTTCTTTTTCGGCGGCTTTCTGCCACCAAAGGAGGGTGCGCGGCTGGAAGCACTCGAAACCATGCGCGCTGTGCCGGGAACGCTCGTCTTCTATGAAACGCCGTCGCGTATCGGAGCCGCGCTCGCCGCCATCGAGACCGTGTATCCGGACAGGATGGTGGCGGTCGCTCGCGAACTCACGAAGCTGCATGAGACGATAGCGAAAGGGACCGCGCGCGAACTGGCGGCGGCCTTCGAGATCGAGCCGCCGCAAGGTGAGATCGTGCTCCTCATCGCACCCGGCGAAGCCGCCGCCGCAACGGAAGCCGATGTCGAAATCGCACTCCGCGCCGCGCTGAAAACGGCGACGCTCAAGGAGGCTGTTGAAGACGTATCGAAAGGACTTGGGGTAGCAAGAAAATTGGCTTACAACTTGGCATTGAAGATCAAGGGTGAAGCGTCATGATCGCAGCCAGTCGGGCCGGAAATGCTCCCAATTCGTACAAGATCGGCGTCGCGGCGGAAACGCGCGCGAAACTGCTCCTTGAGGCGAAGAGCTATCGCATTCTCGCCGAGCGTTACAAGACGAAGGGTGGTGAGATCGACCTCGTGGCCCAGCGTGGCGATCATCTCGCCTTCGTTGAAGTGAAGTGCCGCCGCACTCAGGAGGAAGCGGCCTATGCGGTGCTGCCGCGGCAGCAGGCCCGGATCGCAACCGCCGCAGAGGTTTTTCTCGGTGAGCATGCCGGGCTTTCCCACGAGTCGGCCAGTTTCGATGTCATTCTCGTGAGCCCGACGCAGGGCCTCTCCCATATCGAGCAAGCCTTCCTTGCCTAAATCGCGGCTGCCCTTTAAGTCTCCTCCGAACCCTCTCCAAGCGAGGACCGGATGCGTCTGAAAACCGGGGTCCAGATGGACCCGATCGAGAAAATCAACATTCGGGGCGATTCAACCTTCGCGCTCCTTCTCGAAGCGCAGAAGCGCCAGCACAGCATTTTCTATTATACGCCGGACAAGCTGATTCTGCGCGGAGGTCGTGCCTTCGCCGAGGGGCACGAACTGCGCGTGCACGATGTCGAGGGAGCGCATTTCGAGCTTGGCGCGCGGCAGAAGCTGGCGCTCGACGAACTCGACGTGATCCATCTGCGGCAAGACCCGCCGTTCGACATGGCCTACATCACGACGACACACATTCTCGACAGCGTCCATCCGAAAACGCTCGTGGTGAACGATCCGACCAGCGTCCGCAACGCGCCGGAAAAGCTGTTCGTCACGCAGTTCCCCGACCTCATGCCGCCGACGCTCATCGCCCGCACCCTCGACGACGTCACCGCGTTTCGTGAGGAGTTCGGCGACATCATTGTCAAGCCGCTCTACGGCAATGGCGGCGCGGCCGTGTTCCGGATCAAGCCGGACGACACGAACACCGGCTCGCTCGTCGAGCTGTTCCAAACCGTGTTCCGCGAACCGTTCGTCGTGCAGCGCTATTTGCCGGACGTACGCGCGGGCGACAAGCGCATCATCCTCGTCGACGGCGAGCCGGTAGGCGCGATCAACCGCGTGCCAGCTGCGAACGAAACGCGCTCCAACATGCATGTGGGCGGGCGCCCAGAAGCGACGGAGCTGACGCCGCGCGAGCGCGAGATCTGCGCCGCCATCGGGCCCGAGCTGAAGAAGCGGGGCCTCATTTTCGTCGGCATCGATGTCATCGGCGACTATCTGACCGAGATCAACGTCACCTCGCCGACGGGCATTCGCGAGGTGAAACGCTTCGGCGGTGCGGACATCGCAGCGCTCGTCTGGGATGTTGTGGAAGAGAAAGTTTGTTCCGTTAAAGTTCCTTAAATGTTCTTGATTTTGTAAATTCTGGCGATAATATCCATTCCACTTATTGAAGGTAGGCGAGTGGGTGGCGTAAATGTTCGCGCAGGTATCAACCGTAACGTTCGAGGGCATCGACGCGAAACAGGTCGATGTCCAGGTGCTGATCGCACCGGGGCTTCCGTCCTTTTCCATCGTGGGCCTGCCAGACAAATCCGTGGGAGAAAGCCGCGAACGCGTTCGTGCCGCACTTACCGCAATCGGCCTTGGCCTGCCCGCGAAGCGCATCACCGTCAACCTCGCACCCGCCGACATGCCGAAGGAAGGCACGCATTACGATCTGCCCATTGCGCTCGGCGTGATGGCTGCGGCCGGGGCGATCCCCGGCGACTTGCTGAAGGATTTCATCGTTATCGGTGAACTCGGCCTCGACGGTTCGCTCGGTCCGATCACAGGCGCGCTGCCTGCAGCTTTTGGCGCGAGCGGCCTCGACAAAGGGTTGATCTGCCCCGCCGGTTCCGGGCCGGAGGCAGCATGGGCTTCGGCGGAAATGCCCATTGTTGCGCCTTCGCATCTCACGCAACTTGTCAATCACCTCAAGGGCACGTCCACGCTTGCACGGCCGAAGCCCCATCTCGAACGCAGCGCCGGATCTTCCTCCGACCTGAGGGACGTGCGCGGGCAGGAAAGCGCCAAACGCGCGCTGGAGGTCGCGGCCGCTGGCGGACATCATATGTTGATGATTGGCCCGCCGGGTGCGGGCAAATCCATGATGGCCCAGCGATTGCCAGGTATCTTGCCACCACTCGAGCCTCACGAACTGCTCGAGGTTGCGATGGTACAAAGCATCGCTGGGACTATTGTGAATGGAACGCTGACCGCGACCAGGCCATTCCGCGCGCCGCATCATTCGGCGAGCATGGCCGCTCTGGTGGGCGGTGGTGCGAAGCCAAAGCCGGGGGAGGTGGCGCTCGCCCATCACGGCGTTCTCTTTCTTGACGAGCTGCCCGAATTTCCACCGCATGTGCTCGATGCGCTCCGGCAACCCATCGAAAGCGGCGAGACTATCATCGCCCGCGTCAACCACCGCATCCGCTATCCATCGCGCTTCCAACTCGTGGCGGCGATGAACCCGTGCCGCTGCGGCCACGCCTGGACACCGGGGATGACCTGCAAGCACGGAAAGCGCTGCGAGGAAAGCTATCGAGGACGCATTTCCGGTCCACTCTGGGACAGGATCGATATCCAGACCCCCGTGGCGCCGGTCAAGGCGACCGACCTCGCCCTTCCGCCAGCGCAAGAAGGCAGCGCAGAGGTTGCGGCGCGTGTGGCTGCGGCGCGTTCCATCCAGATGAAACGCTATTCCATCATCGGTAATGAATCGATCACGACAAACGCCAATTGTCCGGCCGCGCTGCTCGACGACTTCTGCGCCCTCAGTCGCGAAGCCCTCGCCATGCTTGAGAAGGCAGCGGATATCGCAAGGCTTTCGGCGCGGGGCTATCACCGCACCCTGAGGCTGGCGCGCACCGTGGCCGATCTTGACGCAAGCGCCGGGGTTCATGCGATTCACATCGCCGAGGCGCTGAGCCTGCGGGGCGAGGTGGCGGCAGCTCGGCGAGCCGAAGCCGCATGACGCGAAGGTCGACCGGAGCGATGCCAATGACCAGAACGGAAGCCCGCGCTCCGTTGTCGGGAGGGCTGGTTTGCCCTCGACAATGCACGCCACTCGAGCGGAACTACAGCGATGAAGCTCCGGTCGCTGAACTCGCGAAACGCTTCGGCGTCAACGCGAAGACCGTGAGGATCTGGCGCGCTTCGTGCAGCGCGACAGGTCCTGCGACTTCGTCGTTCAGGTCTCCGGCGGGGTCTGCGACGAGCACGGCGTCGAGCACCCGGCTTACCAAACTCTGCCATCCCTGGACGAACGATCAGGCCGAACGGATGGTGCGAACCATCAAGGAGGCAACCACCAGAACCTACCATTATGGCTTGATCGACGATCTCCGCCGTCACGTCCGGGACTGGCTGGCCGCCTACAACTTTGCCAGGCAACTCAAGGCCTTGCGGTTCCGAACACCCTTCGAGGCTATCTGGAAGCTCAGCGAGGAAAAGCCGGATCTCTTCGTCCGAAAACCAGACCGTTACACAATGGGACTAAGGGGCTTAGTCCTCAAAAGCCTTCCCAACCTCCGGCACCACCACATTCACGCCCTCGGCCAGAGCCACGAACTCATCCGCCGTCTGGTCGATGATCGGGAACGTGCCGTAGTGGATCGGCACCACCACGTCGAAGTGGAAGAACTTCCGCGCCGCGAACGCCGCCTGCTTCGCGCCCATGGTGAAGCGGTCGCCGATGGGCAGGAAGCCCACCTTCGGCGCGTAAAGCTCGTCGATCAGCGCCATGTCGCCGAAAATGCCGGTGTCGCCCGCGTGGTAGATCGTCTTGCCGAGGCCCTCGATCACAATGCCGGTCGGGTTGCCGAGATAGACGGCCTGACCGTTCACGGCGGTTGACGACGAGTGGAACGCGTTCACGAAGCTCACCGAAACGCCGCCGCCGAGATCGATCGTGCCGCCGGGATTGCCGACCTCCACCTTCTCCACGCCCTGCGCCACGAGGTGCAGCGCCAGCTCGTATACCGCAACCAGCGTCGCGCCGGTCTTCTTGCAGATCGCCACCGCGTCGCCGACGTGGTCGTCATGGCCGTGCGTCAGCACAACATGCGTCGCGCCCGCAGCCGCCTCGTCCACCGAGCCGGTGAAACTTGGATTGCCCGTAAGGAACGGGTCGATCAGGATGACGTGACTGCCGTTTTCCGCGCGAACGGCGGAGTGCCCGAACCATGTCAGCTTCAATTTGCAAATCTCCCGAAGATGAGCGACGAGTAAAAGCGGTGCCCGCACTATATGAAAATGTGGCGCGCCCGCAATTTGTAAAAAACTCCCGCAGGTGACTTTAGTGCCCTCCAAACTCGTGCCGCTTCCCGACCTTATATCAAGGCTCAAACGCGACGAGCGGCTGATGGGCCTCGATGTCGGCACCAAGACCGTGGGGCTTGCGCTCTCGGACGTGATGCGCCAGATCGCAACGCCGTTTGACACCATCCGGCGTACGAAATTCACGGCCGACGCGGTGAAGCTGCTGGAGCACTGCAAGGCGCAGGACGTGGGCGGCCTCGTCGTCGGCCTGCCGGTGAACCTCGACGGCACGGAAGGTCCGCGCGCGCAGTCCACCCGCGCTTTCGTGCGCAGCCTCGGCGCGCTCACCGATATGCCGATGGCGTTCTGGGATGAGCGGCTGTCCACCGCCGCCGCCGAGCGCGTGCTGCTCGAAGCGGACGCCAGCCGCAAACGCCGCGCCGAAGTCATCGACAAGATGGCCGCCGCCTATATCTTGCAGGGCGCGCTCGACCGCGTGAATTACGCATGACGGCGATCCTCGAAGCGCTCGCGCCGCTGTTTCTCATCACGGCGCTGGGTTACGGCCTCGCGCAGATACGCTTCGGCAGCGAAGCGCTGTGGCGCGCGCTCGACACGCTTGTGTTTTACGTGCTGTTTCCGGCGCTGCTCGTGAAAACGCTGATGCGCGCCGATCTCCACAACGTGCCCGCCGCCGACTATGTCTTCGTTTCGGTCGCGTCGGTGACGATCATGGCGGGAGCGTTGCTTGCGGGCTGGCTCTCATTCGGTCGGCCGATTTCCGGCCCCGCCTTCACGAGCTTCCTGCAAGGCGCGATCCGCTTCCAGAGCATCGTGTCGGTTGCCGTCGCGTCCGCGCTGTTCGGCGAGCGCGGGCTGACCTTCGCCGCGCTCACGGTGGCATCCGTCGTGCCGACGGTGCAGCTTTATTCGGTGCTCGCGCTGTCGGTGTTCGGCGAAGGTGCGGGTGAGATGAATGTCCGCCAGGCCTTGCGCCGCGTAATGCTGAACCCGCTTTTTCTCGCCTGCGTCGTCGGGCTGACCCTCAACGTGACAGGCGCGCCGGACTTCGCGTTTCAGACGCTGTCGCTTCTCGGCTCGGCCTCCATCGGCTTGACGCTGCTTTCGGTCGGCGCGGGCTTCAATATGGGCGCGGCGCGAGCGGCGATGAACCTCGTCGCGGCGAGCACGGTTCTCCGACTGATCCTCATGCCGCTGCTCGTCTTCGGGCTGTCGTGGCTCACGGGGCTGACGGGGATCGCCCGGACCGCCGCCGTAATTGGCGCGGCGGTACCCACAGCCGCGTCGGCCTACACGACGGCGCGCATCATGGGCGGCGATGCACCGCTGATGGCGCAGATTGTGACCGTGCAGAGCATTGCGTCGATAGCGACGCTTCCCTTATTCATCTGGCTCGCGCAGAACGCACCGTAAATCGACTTTTCTCGCGGTCACGCGGAATGAAAGGACAAGAAAGAGCGATGGCTCTGAACGAACAAGACCTGTGGTTTGCCGTTTTTCTCGGCGCGAACATCTGGGTTGTCTGGGGCGCGGCCCTCCTGGCAGGCTACCTATGCGGCTCGATCCCGTTCGGCTACCTGTTCAGCCGCATGGCGGGGCTCGGCGACATCCGTACCATCGGCTCCGGCAATATCGGCGCGACCAACGTGCTGCGCACGGGCAACAAGGGCCTCGCGGCGGCGACATTGATTTTCGACGCGGCGAAAGGCTTCGTGCCGGTTCTCCTCGCCCGCCAATATCTCGGCATGGAAGCGGCGATGGCCGTCGCCGTGGGCGCTTTCCTCGGCCATCTCTTCCCGGTATGGCTCGGCTTCAAGGGCGGCAAGGGCGTCGCGACCTATATCGGCGTGATCACTGCGCTCTACTGGCCAGCGGGTGCATTCTTCTGCGCGCTGTGGCTCATCATCGCCCTTGTGACGCGCTATTCTTCGCTCTCCGCATTGATCGCAGCGGCGGCGACCCCGTTTTTCGTGCTCGCGATGACGTCGGTGCCGCTTTTTATCTTTCTGCTTGCACTTTCAGCGGTTCTCATTCAACGCCATCATCAGAATATCCGTAAACTGATTGACGGGCATGAATCAAAAATCGGCCAGAAAGCCGCGCCAGCGAAAGGCGCCTGACGAAAAGGCAACCGGGAAGCCCAAGCGTTCGCGCGCGGCGTCTTCGGTGTCTGGAGCGGCAGAAGCGTCTGATGAAGCAATCGCGGATGCGAGCGCTGCCGGAATGGCGACGCCTGCATTGTCGTCCGCGGCGGTTTCGCCCGACAGCGTCGGTGAACCGCACGCAAAGCTTCGCCGAAAGCGCGCCGAAAAAGTTGGGTCGGCGAAGAGCAAGTCGTCTGGCGACACTTCGCCCGGCCGCCGATCCGCCGCTCATCCAACCGCATCGAATGGACCTTATCACGATCTGACCTACCCCGAGCGGCCGGATGCGCGCAACGCCGGGTGCGTTTCGTCGGCGGCAACGGCGGTGTTGCGTGAACCGGGTGCCGACTTCGACTATTCGCCCGAACCGCCTCGCGCGGGCAAAACAACCGCGTCGACGCCCGACGCCGAGAAACGCGACCGCCTTCGCCTGATCCGCACGCCGCATATCGGCACAGTCACCTTCTGGCAGCTTATCGCGCATTTCGGATCGGCGACCGCGGCCATCGATGCGCTGCCCGAATTCGTCAAGCATGGAAGCCGCGTTTCGCCGAAAAGCGTGCCCTCAATCGGCACCGCCGAGGCAGAGATGGAGCGCGCGGCGGCCGCTGGATTGACGCTTGTCGCGGTCGGCGAAGCGGGCTATCCGCCTCTGCTCGCGGAGATCGAAGCACCGCCGCCCCTTCTCTATATCAAGGGCGACCCGCGCATCTGGCAAAGGCCCGCCTTCGGTATCGTCGGCTCGCGCAATGCGTCCGGCGCGGGCCTGAAATTCACCGCTGAAATCAGCGCCGAGCTTTCGCGTCTCGGTTTGCTCGTCGTGTCGGGACTGGCGCGCGGCATCGATGGCGCGGCTCATCGGGGCGCGCTGCCGTACGGCACATGCGCAGTGCTGCCGGGCGGGCTCGACCGCATCTATCCGCCTGAACATGTCAGGCTCGCCGCCGACATCGCGCAAAACGGCTTGCTTGTCGGGGAATGCCCTCCGGGTTTCGTCGCGCGCGCTCAGGATTTCCCGCGACGTAACCGCATCATCTCCGGTGCCAGCCTCGGCGTGCTTGTCGTCGAGGCCGCCGAACGATCCGGTTCCTTGATCACGGCGCGTCTCGCGGGTGAGCAGAGCCGAGAGGTCTTCGCCGTGCCGGGCCATCCGCTCGATACGCGCGCGACGGGAACGAACCGGCTCATCAAGGAAGGCGCCGTGCTGACGACCTCGGCAGAAGACATCGTGGATGCGCTGAAGGGCAAGCTCGTCGACTGGGCGCGCTTCGGCGTCGAGGTCCCTCAGCCGCAACGAGCACCCAAGCTTGCAGCGCGCGACGACGGCCCCGTCCGCGCTCCGGCAGGTGCGACGGGCGGCGACGGGCTCGCCTCGCTGGACGCGACCATCGCAAGCGTCATGCAATTGCTGAGTTTCTCCCCGATCGCCATCGACGACATCTGCCGAATGACGGGGAAGCAAACGCGCGAGGTTCACGCCGCGATCATGTCTCTCGACCTGGCGGGGCGCCTTGAGCGACGCGGCTCAAGCCACATCGTTCTGCGAGCTTGAGGTGCCTCGCGCGTCCTTTCGAGCGCAGACACTTATTTTCGATAGTAGTCGTCGCTCAAGCGATCGCAATTGCCCCGAACCCTCAGGCCTGACAATGAAATCGAGCCTCTTCTTCCGCCACGGAGATGAGATCGGCGAGCAGCCGGAACTGCGATTTCGCCGCCACGAGGCGTAGCGATGAAAGAAGCGAGGCGATATATTCAGCCGCTTCGGGAGGCGTCATATCCACCACATCGTCATCATACGTAGCATCGGTTTCCCCGATGCTGTCTTCGGTCATGACGTGTGCAAGATACAGTTGTTTTCGGCGCGCATTCATGTGACTCAAACCTCGCCAGATCTGGAACTGATACTCGGGAATGGCTGGATAATTATACGGTTTATCAACTATAAGTTGCGCCATGTGCGCTTAGCAAGTGCGGGCTTTCGCTCTCCAGCGTTAAAACAGTTTTTCTGTAATGTAGAGTGGCAGTTTGGTCACTATGCGGAACGGTGGCATTTGAAAAGCGCCTCGTGGCATGGATTCGCCTGAGTCATGGCGTTACCGTCGCGTCGGCACGCTGCCGTTTCGCCACGGGGGAATCTCATTCGCAACGCGACACTCGTTTTCGATCTCGATGGAACGATCGCCGATACGGCCGGCGATCTGATCGAGGCGGCCAATGTCGCACTTGCGGCGCAAGGCTTTTCCACGGCATCTCCGGCGGCCATCCGTCACGGCGTCGGATATGGCGCGAAAGCGATGCTGCGGGCCGCTCTCGACGAAACGCGCGAAGCGGCCGATGAGGCCGAACTGAACCATCTCGCGCAGCAGCTCGTCGCCCTCTACGAGCAGCGCATCGCCGTGCAAACGACGCTCTTTCCGGGCTTCCTCGACGTCGCTCATTCGCTTCGCGGCCGTGGCGCAAAGCTCGCGCTCTGCACCAACAAGACCGAGCGGCTGATGACACGGCTGCTTTCGGAACTCGGCATCGCTGAGCTTTTCGAGGCCGCAGCGGGGCGCGACACCTTCCCGTTCCACAAGCCGGACCCGCGCCATATTACCCAACTCGTCGCACAAGCAGGAGGCCGGGTTCCCTTTGCGGTGATGATCGGGGACAGCGAGGCCGATATCGCAGCCGCACGGGGAGCGGGCATTGCGGCGATTGCCGTCCGCTTCGGTTATGCGGCCGTGCCTGCGGACGCGCTCGGCGCAGACGCAGTCCTCGAAAGTTTTGCCGAGCTTCCAGACCTGGTGGAACGTCTTCTCGGTCGCGTGTCATCCGAAACTTGAGCGGGAGCAGCACGATTCATGTTGCGTAACCGGACCTTTTGACAGGAAGCTAGCTTTATAAAAATCAGCTAACCTTTCCCTTGGCCCTCGCAGGTTTTGAGAATGACAGGAGTTTGGCAGGAACTCGCCGACAGCCTGCCTCGGCAATACTGGATTATATGGATTTGCGCCGCCGTCGCGCTCTCGTTTGCGGTTTGCAGCTTCTATTCGCGAAGCTACGGCCGGGACACGCTGCGTCAACCGCCCGGCAGCCGGATCGCGCTCGCGGTGGACGAAACGTTCGCGCCATCGGAGCGGTTTGCGGGGTTCGTCCATGAAGCGAGCGGCACATCGCTTATCCTCACCGATCTGCCGTTGGTGGCCTTTGAGCAGTTCAGCAAACTCGGCAATGCGGCTGAGCGTCTCAAGGCGCAGGGCGTGAGCGGCGTCTCGCAGCATCTGCTGCCTTCGCGGGGCGGCGACTACATCTATTTTCGCGGCGAGAAAACGACCTCGCTCATAGACTACGCGAAATACATCCTCATTTTCCGCGATGCCGGCGCGACTGGCATGGTGACGGCAAACATTCCGGTCGCGGCGCTCTCGTCGGGCGTCGTGACGGAGCCTCAGATCGAAACAATCCTCGCATCGGCGACGATTCGTGCCAAAGCTGCGGAAGGCAAGCCGCTGTTTTCGATGTCGTATAGCGGGCCGTTCGAGGAAGACCCGTCTCTGTTGGGCACCACGAAAGGATACCGTCTCAAGGGGGCTGAAAAGGCGCACGCCAGCGGAGGTCGCGGATCGCAGCCGCTGTTTCTCGTGGCGCCATCGCTCGCTCGCGTGCCGGTTGAGGACATCGGCGCGTTTTCCAGGCGCGCCTTCGACGGCATCGAACAATTTCGCGACAAGCAGCTCCTTGAAACGAGCGAAATGAAGATTGCCGGGCTCGACGCTGTGGAAGCGATCGGGCGAGGGATCAACGGGGGCACGGGGCGGCCCACGCTCCTGTTTCAGGTTGTCGTCGCGGCACGCAAGGGGGGTTATTTCCGCCTGCTCGGCATGGCGCCCGAGGATGCGCGCGAGAATTACTTGCCTGAATTCAGAAAAATGGCGCGAGGTTTCCAGCCGCACGACTGACAGCCGGCGCGCCTCAATGTCCCCTTGACGCGCGGGTGCAAGCACGAAACGCAGCGTTTGCGTGGCCGATCCCAATCCGGCGATTTACAGGATACGCGAGCGCAGGTAGTGTTGCCGCGCGGGTCCCGTAGCTCAACAGGACAGAGCACCTGCCTTCTAAGCAGGGGGTTGGAGGTTCGAGCCCTCCCGGGATCGCCATATTTCTCAATCATATCAAGACTTTGCAAAAGCGCACCTCTTCTGGCATGCCAGATGGGAATGATATTGGGAATGAAACGCATCGTTTCGATGCCCGAAGAAGCGCACTGAGACGGATGTGCGCGCTGTTTCGCTACCGCTTCACGGACGGCGGACCATTCCCGAGTGCCGGGAAAGGTTGGGCAGCGAAGCGTCTTGATGATTGAGTGGCGTTTCGCGGGGCTACGTTTGATGTACCTCGATTTCAAAAATCGTTTTGGCTCAAGT
The DNA here is from genome assembly GCF_000636015.1 of Rhodomicrobium udaipurense JA643. GTDB lineage: Bacteria > Pseudomonadota > Alphaproteobacteria > Rhizobiales > Rhodomicrobiaceae > Rhodomicrobium > Rhodomicrobium udaipurense. The sequence goes on along the minus strand of NZ_JFZJ01000008.1, from coordinate 41,747 downwards.
GAAAGCGATTGACGCTTTCAGCATGAGATACGGCCCGAAACGTTTTCAGAAGTCAGCGGTAAACAACAACGCGCCCGCATTAAGAGACGCGAGACTTATCGTCCAGCGCTATCCGCCTGATGGTTTACGATCCCGCGCGGCGTCGACCACAACGCGGGATCGTCTTGGGTGAAGCGTGCTCAGCTCTTGCCGAACTCGCGCACATCCACAAAGTGACCCGCGACCGCCGCCGCCGCCGCCATCGCTGGCGAGACGAGATGCGTGCGGCCCTTGAAGCCTTGCCGTCCCTCGAAATTGCGGTTCGAGGTCGAGGCGCAGCGCTCACCGGGGCTGAGCTTGTCGGCATTCATCGCAAGGCACATCGAGCAGCCCGGCTCGCGCCATTCGAAGCCTGCCGCGAGAAAGATCTGGTCGAGCCCTTCCGCCTCGGCCTGCTCCTTCACGAGGCCGGAGCCCGGCACGACCATGGCGCTCACCGTTTCGGCGACGCGGCGGCCTTCAACGATCGCGGCGGCTGCGCGCAGATCCTCGATGCGGCCGTTCGTACATGAGCCGATGAACACGCGGTCGATGGCGATGTCCGTCATCTTCACGCCCGGCTCAAGGCCCATATACGCGAGGGCGCGGGATACGGCGGCACGCTTGCCTTCGTCGGCGACCTTCGCGGGATCGGGCACGGTGCCCGTGATCGCCACGACGTCTTCCGGGCTTGTGCCCCAGGTGACGATGGGCGGCAGCGAGGCGGCGTCGAGCTTCACTTCGCGGTCGAAATGCGCGCCTTCATCGGAGGGCAGCGTCTCCCAGTATTTCCGCGCGAGTTCCCACGCGGCGCCCTTCGGCGCGCGCGGACGGCCCGCGATATAGGCGAACGTCTTCTCGTCCGGCGCGACGAGTCCGGCACGTGCGCCCGCCTCGATCGACATGTTGCAGACCGTCATGCGGCCTTCCATCGACAGCGCGCGGATGGCCTCGCCCGCATATTCGATGACATAGCCCGTGCCGCCCGCGGTGCCGATCTCGCCGATGATGGCGAGGATGATGTCCTTCGCGGTCACGCCGTCCGGCAAAATGCCGTCGACCGTCACGCGCATGTTCTTCGCTTTTTTCTGGATCAGCGTCTGCGTGGCGAGCACATGCTCAACTTCGGACGTGCCGATGCCGTGCGCGAGCGAGCCGAAAGCGCCATGCGTCGAGGTATGGCTGTCGCCGCAGACGATGGTCGTGCCGGGGAGCGTGAAGCCCTGTTCCGGGCCGACGATGTGGACGACGCCCTGGCGCTTGTCGAGTTCATTATAATATTCGATGCCGAATTCAGCGCAGTTCTCGCCGAGCGTCTGCACCTGAAGGGCTGCTTCCGGGTCGTCGATGCCGTGGCTGCGGTCCGTCGTCGGCACGTTGTGATCCACAACCGCCAGCGTCTTCTGCGGCGCGCGAACGCGGCGTCCAGCAGTGCGAAGCCCCTCGAACGCCTGCGGGCTCGTCACCTCATGCACGAGGTGGCGGTCGATATAGAGAAGGCTCGTGCCGTCCGCCTGCGTTTCAACGACGTGATCGTCCCAGATTTTATCGTAAAGTGTCTTTGCCATGATCGGTCCGTTCCGCTCGGGCTGGCGAGCGCGCTTGTTCTCTTGAATGGTTTTAGGAAGCGCAAACGCGGAAAGCAAGGCACCCGCGCGACGATTGCGGAAAACGGACAAAACGCGCGGCATAGATCGCGAGCGGCTGCGCCGTCCGTCTGAAGGTTTCTTCAATACAAATAATTGGGGCGCTAATGCATTGGATAACTCTCTATAAGCAATTCATATAATGGAAAAACATCATCTTAGATGTGCATTCATATCTTTGCACTATAAGTCAGATTATAAAAGTTGATGAGTGAACGCGAATCCCATGAAATGCACATCGCCAAAAGAAAACCGGATCGTTACTTTCCGAGTTGGAATTAGAAGCTCTGTCCCGGGCTTTCGCAACGGAGCCTGCCTTGCCATCCGGCGGGAAACCTATCAGGCGCTCTGCATCTGAGATGGCGGGCCTCGCTTAGCGAGGTGGACACCGCCCGGCTCGCCGGCCAACGAGACATTTTTCATAGACCCTTAAAGCTCGACCTGAACCGGAGCGCAGCGTTGCGCGTACGCGGGAGCCGAACGATGGCGAGAAGACATTTGCTTTACGATCGAATGCGCAGACCGATGCTCTTGCATCACGTATTCGAACAGCAGGCGAAGAGATGGCCACACAGCGTTGCCGTAAAATGCGACAGCGTTTCGCTCACATATTCACAGCTTGACAGACTCTCGTCCAAGATTGCCCGCCGCTGCATCGACAAGGGCGTGAAGCCGGGGAGCCTCGTCGGGATATACTTCCGGAAGTCGGTGAATCTTTTCGCCGCGATCCTCGGCGTGTTGAAAGCGGGGGCGGGTTACGTGCCGCTGGACCCGAAGTTTCCCGCCGAAAGGATTGTCGATATCTGCGAGGACGCGCGCGTGTCGCTGGTGCTGTCCGAAGGCACCTTGGGGCGCGAGATCGCGGACAGCATCGACAGCGTCGAGTGGCTGCTCCTCGACGCAGATGAAGAACGCGCGGCGCGTCGGCGCATCCGGGCCGCTCGCCTTGCGCCAGTTCCGGTGCGGCCGACAAGCGCGGCCTACGCCATTTACACCTCGGGCTCGACCGGGCGGCCGAAGGGCGTGAAGATCACGCACAAGAATGCGCTGGCCTTCGTCAAGGCGATGAAAGCCAGCTACGGCATCAAGAAAAGCGACCGGATCTATCAGGGATTTTCGGTGGCATTCGATGCTTCGGTCGAAGAAATCTGGGCGGCCTTTTCAACCGGTGCGACGCTCGTCATCCCGACGGAGGACATCGGCCGCTCCCCGTCCGATGCGGCCGACTTCATCGAGCAGGAGGGCGTCTCCTACTTCTCGACCGTGCCGTCGTTTCTCGCGATGATCCCCCGCGATCTGCCGAACGTGCGGCTTCTCGTGCTCGGCGGCGAAGCTTGCCCGCCCGATCTCGTCAACCGCTGGGCTAAGCCCGGCCGTCGCATGCTGAATACCTACGGCCCGACCGAGGCGACGGTGGTGGCAACGCTCGCGGAATGTGTAGCGGGACAACCCGTCAGCATCGGCACCGCCATTCCCGGCTACGCGATCCACGTCCTCGACGAACGAGGCAACCCGGTGCGCCCCGGCGAGGAGGGCGAGCTATACATCGGCGGCGCGGCCGTATCGCCCGGTTACATCAACCGCGCGAGCCAGACAGCCGAGCGCTTCCTGCCCGATCGCCTCTCCGGCACGCGCGGGCGGCTCTACCGCACGTCCGATCTGGTGCGGCTCGGGTATGATGGAGAACTCTACTTCCTTGGACGCATCGACGGGCAGATCAAGCTTCGCGGCTTCAGGATCGAGTTGCCGGAGATCGAAGCCGTTCTTCTCGACCATCCGCAGGTCGCGGCCTCGTCGGTGAATGTTTTCGACGTGAACGGCTCCAAGGAGCTCGGCGCATTCATTGTGCCGAATGCGGAAATCACCAGCGAAATCCGTGTCGAGCTTGCGGACCTGCTGCGCCGCCGCGTGCCGGAATACATGGTTCCGAAGTATCTCGACGTGATCGACGCACTGCCCTTGATGACGAGCGGCAAGGTGGACCGCAGGCAGCTTCCGCTGCCGCAGACGTTGCTGAAGGGCGAGCAGCAGATCGTGGCGCCGGAAACCGACTTCGAGCGCGGGATCGCCGAGGTCTGGGGGGCGTGCCTCGGGGTCACGTCGGTGTCGGTCGAAGATGACTTCTTTCTCGATCTCGGCGGCCATTCCCTGCTGGCGGCGCGCGTCGCCACCGAAATGCGCGAGCGCCTCGGACTGCCCTCGGTGTCGGTGCGCCACCTCTACCAACACCGCACGATCCGCGCCCTCGCGGCGGCGCTCGGCGGCCACGCGCAACCTGCGCCCGATGAACGATCCCGGGAAGGTCCGCAAGAGGAATTGCCGAGCCTGCGCGCGTTCAAACTCGTTCCGCCCTGGGAGCGTTGGCTCTGCGTGGGGCTGCAAACGCTTTCGATCGCGCTTTACTACCTCGTCCTGAGCGCGCCTGTGACGCTGACCGTGCTCGTTCTCAAATCGGCCTATGAAGGCGCGACCACAGCCGAGGATGCGGCGCTGATCCTGACCGCGGCCGGGTTCCTGATCTGGCCGTCCATGCTCTCCCTGAGCATCATTTTGAAATGGCTCGTGATTGGCCGATACAAGCCCGGCCGCTACCCGCTTTGGGGCCTGTATTATTTTCGCTGGTGGTTCGTAGGCAAGTTCCAGAGCCTGAGTTGGTCGTCCATGTTCGTTGGCTCGCCGCTGATGAGCCTCTATTTTCGCGCGATGGGGGCGCGCGTCGGCAAGAACTGCGTCATCGGGACGGCGCATTGCTCGGCCTTCGATCTCATCTCCATCGGCGACGGCGCTTGCATTGGCGCGGAAACGCAGTTCCTTGGTTGCCGTGTTGAAGACGGAATGCTCGTCATCGCGCCCGTCACCATCGGCGAAAACTGCTTCATCGGTCAGCACTGCGCGCTTGGTCTCAATGTCGAGATGGCGGCGGGTTCCGCGCTCGACGACATGTCCCTCCTCATCGATGGCGCGCGCCTTCAGTCCGACGTGAAGTGGCGCGGCGTGCCTGCGGCTCTGGCCGATTTCGACCTGCCGCCAGCCAATACGGCGCGTCGTGGCGGCGAGGCGGTGTGGGGACTGATCCATCTCGCCCTCGTCTATGTCATGGGCTATTTCCTGATCGTCGCGCTGCTCCCGCCGATCGCTCTCGTGGCCCTCGTCCTCATCAACTACGGGGTGTATGTTGGCGCTGCCGCGCTTCTCGTGGCGGTGCCGCTAGCGGTCGCGTGGTACATCGCCTGCGCCGTGCTGATGAAGCGTGTCGTGCTGGGGAGGATACGGCCCGGAACATATTCGGTGCGCAGCCTGACCTATCTGCGGCACTGGTTCCTGAGCTATCTCCTGAACAACACGCGCGAAATCCTTCAGCCGCTCTATTCAACGCTGTTCTTTCCGACCGTCCTGCGGCTGCTGGGCGCGAAGATCGGCAAGGGCGTCGAGGTATCGACGGTAATGCAGTTTACGCCGGACCTCCTTACCGTGAAGGGCGGAAGCTTTCTGGCGGATGCCTGCATCGTCGGAGGCGCCCGCATCCATCGCGGTGCGCTTTCGATCGAGGCGGTGAACATCGGCGCGCGGACCTTCGTCGGCAACAGCGCCTTCGTCCCCGGCGGCACAACGATCGGCGACGATAGCCTCGTCGGCGTCCTGTCGACACCGCCCCAGACGAAAGAGCCGTTGGAGGCCAACAGCCGCTGGCTCGGCTCGCCGGGCTTCGAATTGCCCCCGCCGGTGGTCCAACCAAGCTGCTCTTTCGCGGATTCGAAGACCTACAAGCCGTCGCGTTCGATGGTGTTCGCGCGCGCCTGCGTCGACCTCCTCCGCATCTGCCTGCCGGGATGGCTCTCCGGCGCGGCCCTCGTCGCATTCTGCTATGCGCTGATTGCCATCCGCAACTCGCATTCCCCCGAAGAAACGGTCCTGTTCAGTCCGCTGCTGTCCTTCGCGTCGGCGCTGGGGCTGCTGTTTGCAGCCGCCGCGGTGAAGGTGGCGCTGCGGGGGACGTTCCATCCCGTGATCAAGCCGCTGTGGTCGAGCTATGTGTGGTTCACGGAGGTGATTAACGGCGTATTCGAGACGCTTGCGGCCAACATCATGGAGCCGGTTCTCGGGACGCCGTATGCCGGGCCGTGCCTGGGGCTGTTCGGCTGCAAAGTCGGCCGATGGGTGTTCGTGGACACGACACTGTTCTCGGAATTCGACCTCGTGGAAATCCGCGACCATGCTGCCCTCAATCTGGGCGCGACCGTTCAGACGCATCTTTTCGAAGATCGCGTGATGAAGGCTGACAAACTCGTGATCGGCGAGGGGTGCACAGTCGGGAACATGGCCGTTGTGCTCTACAGCACGTCCATGGAACGGGGCGCGGTGCTTGGGCCGCTGTCGGTGCTGATGAAGGGCGAAACGCTCACGCCGGGATCGTATTCGGTTGGCATTCCGGCCTCACCCGTTCCTCGGGCAGACGCACTGCAACGCCTGCCGGTTCTTGAGGCGAAAGGCGGTGGCGTGTCGGCCGAGCGTAGCCTGGAGCATGCGAACGCCGCTTGACGGCTTACCGCGTCGGGGCATCGGAGCCCGCCTTCAAACGGCGGGCTTTTCCTTATCTCAGTCGCAGCCGGAATGCGCAAGTTTCGGGTGATCTGCGGTTCGCCCGCCGGTGCCGTGCACGAGGCGAAATTCAAGCCGGACGATGTCCTCTCCGGCCCGGCAACGCGCGTCGATGGCAAGCGCCAGACGGCCACGCTCCTGCCCGCCTGTCAGATCGGCGATCCGCGCGGAGAAGACGACGCATCGACGGCCGTCAGCGTCGGCATGAAGAAAAGCCCCGTCGTGGCGCGGCACTTCGCAGCCGGAAACGGCTTCGCTCAGCCCTTCGCCCGTGAGCTTGGCAAGCGCCTCCTTCACCGTCCAGAGTTTGAGAAAGCGATCATGACTCAAGTCGGCGTCGACTCTTTCAAGTGTGAGGATTTCGCTTTGCGAAAGAAGGGCCGCGAGCATGGGCTTGGCAGATGCAATGTCTGTGGATTCAACGTCGAGCCCCAGATCGATCTCCTCGGCAACCGCAACCGCATCGAGGCGTTCAGTGTGAGAGATGCTTGGATGAAAGCCTGCGGGACGCGCGACCAAGGGTTTTCCGGTCTCGGTCTTTCCGAGCGCGATATCGCCCGGAAAGCGGTGCCCCGTCAGGTCGCAGAGAGAGGCGCGAAGCGCGACGCGCGCGGCCGCCATGCCGAGTTGCCGCTCGCGCTTCCTGTAACGGCCGATTTCGCGCAGGTCTTCCTCGTCAATGCAGGATGAGAGGGACGCCAGACGGTGGCGCGCGGCCTGCGGAATGAGAAGGCAAATGACGCGCTGGAAGCAGCATGCCGCTTCAACCGGTTGCTCTGAAACGATCCGTCCTGACTGAAGTGAGATAAAAAACGCGCCAAGCGGCGCGCTTATCCCGGCCAGATCGTGAGAGGCGGCCATCGGTTCGGACGACTGCAAAAAGCCGTCCATCGTTGTCAAAGTGCGGGGCGAGCCGCCAGCAAGCGCGCTACGCCGTCCTTGCTTTCGGTCAAGTCCGCATCGATCGACAGCGCCCTGCGATAATCGGCCAGCGCCTCTTCCTTTCGGCCGAGCGCCTCATAGATATGGGCGCGCGTGTCGAGCGCATGGGCGTCCAACGGTGCCAACGTGACGGCGCGCTCCGCGTCCGGCAGCCCTTCGCGTGACTTGCCGGCCTTGAAGTAGATCCAGGCGCGTAGATTATGCGCCTCGGCGAAGTTGGGCTTGATCTTCAGCGCGAGAGTTTCGTCAGCGATGGCGGCGTCGAAATCGCCCTTATCGGCCAAGGCTTCGCCGCGATTGAGATACGCATCGGCGCGAAAATCCTGCGGCACCTTGACGTCGTCAATGATCCGGGAGCAGGCGGCAATCCTGATCCCTGTCACGGAGTCGTCGTCGCGGCATAGATCGTAATCGGCTGTCTGGGCCAGCAATGCGCTACTCGGCGCGACGAGAAATGAAGATAAAAAGAGTGCTTTGAGGGATAAGCGCATGATCCTGGCCTTCTGTTTACGGGGACGCACCTTTCATCCGCCTACAGATGAAATTGTCGCCCGCAATCTGGATGCTTTGCTTTCCGTACGTCCGAGGACGTCGTTTCGCGCCGGATTCCGGTTGAAGCGACGCTCCCTGCCGCTTACGGACGGAAGAGATATTTGAATTCGATCATTCCGTAGCCGCCTTCGCCACCAGCCGTTGAGGTGGACGTGGTTCCCGCCCCGTTGTCGTTGCCATCCACGAACTGGTAGCCGCCGGACAGCGTGACGGACGCCGTTCGAACCAGGAGATTGGAAAGCTCGAACTTCAGGAAGCCGCCCGCGCGCTGCGCGTCGCTTTCCTCGTTGCCGAGCGCGTACCCTTCGGCGCCGACGAAGATCTGCTTGAAGTTGACATCCAGCTCCTCAATCACCTTGACGCCGACGCGACCGCGCGCGAGGTAGCTATAGAAGGCGGTTGAGTAGTAACCGTCCGCGCCGAAATAGTACGGAAGTTCCGTTTCCGTCTCGAAATCGGCGTCGATCTTGAAGCCGACCTCGTTGCCTCTCACGCTGTTCGAGAGATCGCGCGGACTGAGGTGATCGTCACGGAAATCGACGCCGAGATACAGTCCGGCCGAGAAAGTCGTATAGACCAACTGATAGCCGAGCATCACGTCGCCTTGCCATTCCTTGCCGTTGACCTTCCCGAGGTCGTTGGTGAAATAGCTGTATTCATTGTATTCAGCATCGGCGCGCAGCATGAAGCCGTGTGTCGTCAAATCGTTGTTGACGGCGTATGCGCCGCCTACCCAGACAGCTGTCGAACGGTTGGCGATGTCTGTACCTTGCCACAGCGCAGCAGATATTGGCGGAGCCTCATCATCATCATCTGTACCCTGCGCCATCGCCGGGTTGAGAGCGAGTATAAGCGGCAGGGCAAAGACAGCCGCCGGCGAAAAGTTCTTCATGCAAATATCCCCGTTCCCAACGTTTGCTTTGCAAGGAAAGAAAGCCGCGATTCGCCCGCGATCCACAATCAAAGGTAGTTATTATCTTCATGATAGCCCGGCATAGTTGTAAAATTGTCAATATGGGGCTTCGAACCGCAGCATGGGGGGCGTTCGGCAATTACTCCACGGGCGACAGTTTTGAAAGAGGCGTGAGGCATTATCCGGATCGTCGCCATGGGTGCCGCGACCTCGCGGTGGGGCGTTCTGCGCCGGGCGTGCAAGCAATTTTGGACTGACCGAAACATGCCGAACATCGGGAAAGCAAATGATCTTCCTGCCGGGCACGCCTCCAGAACGGCTATCGATCTGCAAGGCAACGCTTTTTTTGCTCGCCTTTGTTATAACGCCAATCATGGCAGCGACAGCGGATACAGAAGAGGCGGCTATCAAAGGGATCGGCCTAAAGCCGACCGGGCTCAAGCCCGCCTATCCGGGCGGCTTCGTTTGCTCGCAGCTTACCTCGCTCTACGCGAGTTGGATCGATGTCGACGGGACACGCCGCTCCGAGGCGCATTCGGGCGTCGACGGCGGCAAGCTCGGCGATACAATTCATGCTCCCGGACCCGGTCGGGTCGTGGCTGCCTGGAAGACCAATTTCGGCTGGGGGCAGGAAGCGTCGCTCCTCATTCTGCATAGCCGCGAGGATCTGAACATGTCCGGCGGCGCTCCCTACTATTATTCCGAGTTCGACCATCTTCGCTGGAATGAAGTCAAACGGCTTCAGGAGGGAGACAGGATCGAGCGCGGGCAGGTGATCGGCCGCGTGACCACACCGGGAAGCAACAGGATCTATCTGCCGGAAGTCCATTGGGAGATATACGAGGTGGACGATCCCGATGAAATAGAGTGGGTTGAGAAGTCGAACGGCTTGAAATACTTCCTCAACAAGACGGCCGAGTTGATCGATCCGCTATATATGCTCGGGCGACATCGCGGGATACGCGCCGACAAGCGCGTGGAGATCGCTCCCTTCTTCGACGACGCCGACTATTCTCGTTTCAAGGGCTTCACTTATATCCTGCCGTGCCGCCCTCGCTGACGTCACGGGCGCATAGCGCGTCGAGATCCATGCGAAGGCGATCCGCGCATGCAGCAGATCGGCGAGATGCCTTTCGATGGCATGCGCATGATTTTCGGCGGTTCAGAAAGATCCTCGACGTTTGATCGACCCAGGCCGCGCGCCTAGCCGGACAGGGCCACCGTCTGCCGGTGATACTCGGGCGAGGCGATTTCCTTCGCGATGAAGTCGGCGACGTCCGCGCGCGCGATGGTCATCTTGCGCGCCTTTCGGTCGGCGCTCGCGAGATAATCTCCGGTCGCTGGGCCATTCGTCAGTCCCACGGGCTGCACCAGAACGAAATCGTTCGGCGCTGCCTTGATCGCGGCTTCCTGCTTTTCCTTGTCGGCGAGGATTGCCCGCATGAACAGCGCCGCTGCGATGGAAAACAGGAAAGACTTTTTGTCCCGCGTGTCGCCGATGCCGAAGGCTGTCACCGCGATCAGTCGCAAGTCGGGGTCGGCGGCCGCGAGGATGTTGCGCGTTCCATATTCGCAGATGTGCGGATTGATCGTGCGCTTTCTTCCCTGCGTGCTGCGGGAATTTCCGAGGCTGATGACGCAGACGTCGTGGCCCGGAAGCACACGCGCGACATCCTCAGCGGACAGCGCGTCGCCCTTGACGACGGTGAGCGCGTTGTCGGATGGCAATTTCGACGGATCGCGCACGAGTGCCGTCACCTGGTGCCCGTCGGCGAGAAGTTTTTCGACGGTTGCGCGGCCCGTGCCGCCCGTCGCTCCAAAGACAATGATTTTCATACTGACGATATAGGAAGGTGAATAGCTTCGTGCCAACCCCGGAATGGCGAAGTTTTGTCCGGCGTTGCAAATTCGCTATGCGGGCATGCTTGCGACGCCATCATCGGCTGGTCACATTCTGCGCTCATCCATGCTATGTTGAAATGTCGCACCGTCGCCTTGCAGGGAAACGGCAGCGTTCCGTCTCGTAACCAACCCGGCCCTTGCTCACCCTCTCATGACCGATCTCCTCACGAAGCCCGCCGCGACGGCACCGGCTTCCGCCGCCCAGCGTCCTTCTACCGACCGCCGCCTCGTCGGCATCGGCTTCATGCTGACGGCGGTGAGCTTCTTTGCCTTCCTCGACACGAGCGCGAAGTTTCTCGGCACCATCGAACACATTCCCGTGGTCGAGATTATCTGGGTGCGCTTTCTGATGAACGAGGTGCTCATCGTCGTGATGCTCGGGCCTCGGGGAGTGATGCGCGCCGCGCCGTCGAAAAGGCCCGGCCAGCAGATTCTGCGGAGCGCGTTGCTCCTCGCGACGACGGCGTTCAATTTCGCGGCGCTTCAGTTTCTCCAGCTCGATCAGACATCGACGATCTACTTCCTCGCGCCGTTCTTCGTGGCTGCGCTTGCCGGTCCGCTGCTTGGGGAATGGGTGGGCTGGCATCGGCTCGCGGCGATCTGCGTCGGTTTCACCGGCATCATCTTCGTGACGAAACCAGGCTTCGGCGGCATCCACTGGGCGGTGACGCTCGCGCTCGGCTCGGTGTTTTGCCACTCGCTCTACAGCTTGTGGACGCGCTATCTCGCCCGCTTCGACGCGCCGCGGACGACGCTCGTCTATACGCCGCTAGCGGGAGCGGTCATCATGGCGCCGGTCGCGCTTTGGAACTGGCAGATGCCGCCGGACGCGCTCGCCTGGGGCATTTTGCTGAGCATGGGGCTTCTCGGCGGGATGGGGCACTGGTTCCTGATCCTCGCCCACGACCGCGCGCCCGCGCCCGTGATCGCGCCGTTCACCTACATCAACCTGCTGCTCGTGACGTGCCTTGGCTACCTCGTCTTCGGCGATGTGCCCGACATCTGGACGCTCGTCGGCGCGGCAATCATCGTGGCGTCGGGAATTTATTTGCTCTTCAGGGAGCGGGCGGTTTCGGCGTCCGCACCCGCGTCGTCATCCACCGTCGAAGGGTAAACGGCGCGCACGCGAGCGGCGACATCGGCGAACGTACCTTCCGCGATGGATTTGCGGATCGCGGCCATAAGCTCCTGATAGAAGCCGATGTTCGCCCATGACAGGATCATCGGCGCGAGATACTCGCCGGAGCGGAACAGGTGGTGAATGTAGGCGCGGGAATAATCGCGCGAGGCGGGGCAGGTGCTCGTCTCGTCGAGCGGGCGCAAATCCTCGACATGCGCCGCGTTCTTGATGTTGAGTTTGCCCGCCCATGTGAACGCCTGCCCGTGGCGGCCGGAACGCGTCGGCATCACGCAGTCGAACATGTCGATACCGCGCTCGACAGCGCCCACGATGTCCGCCGGCGTGCCGACGCCCATGAGGTAGCGCGGCTTGTTCGTGGGCAACAGCGGCGTGGTGAAATCCAGCGTATCGAACATGGCGCGCTGGCCTTCGCCGACCGCGAGCCCGCCGACTGAATAGCCGTGAAAATCCATTGACGTAAGCTTCGCCGCCGACTCCTTCCGAAGCTCAGGGAAGGTGCTGCCCTGGACGATGCCGAACAGCGCACGGCCCGGCTGGCCATATTGCGCGAACGCCGCCAGCGAGCGCTCCGCCCAGCGCAGCGACAGCCGCATCGAGCTTTCCGCCTCCCCGAAGGTCGCAGGAAACGGCGTGCATTCATCGAACTGCATCTGGATGTCGGAGCCGAGCAGGTTCTGCACCTCGATCGAGCGCTCGGGCGTCAATTCATACATCGCGCCGTCGATATGCGAGCGGAACGTAACGCCCTTCTCGGTCAGCTTCCGAAGCTGCGCGAGCGACATCACCTGAAAGCCGCCGGAATCGGTGAGGATCGGCCCATCCCAGCGCATGAAGCTGTGAAGGCCGCCTAGCTTCGCGATGCGCTCCGCGCCGGGGCGCAGCATCAGATGATAGGTGTTGCCGAGGATGATGTCCGAGCCCGCCGCCTTCACATCATCCAGGAAAACAGCCTTCACCGACGCGGTGGTGCCGACCGGCATGAAGGCTGGCGTGCGGATGACGCCGCGTGGCGTTGCGATTTCGCCGAGACGCGCCGCGCCGTCCTGCGCGAGGAGCTTGTAGGAAAAAGGCTGCGTCATGGGCGGGCCGCCGAGGGCAGCGCGTCCGCGCGCGAGAGCAGGCACGCGTCGCCGTAGGAATAGAAGCGAAAGCCCGCGTCGACGGCGTGGGCGTAGGCGCGCTTCATGATGTCGGTGCCGGAGAAGGCACAGACGAGCATGAACAGCGTCGATTTCGGCAGATGGAAATTCGTCACGAGGAGGTCCGCGCTTCTGAAACGGTGGCCGGGCTTGATGAAGATCCTTGTAAAGCCTTTGGCGGGCTCGATAAAGCCGTCTTCGCGCGTGGCCGTCTCAAGCACGCGCAGCGAGGTCGTGCCGGCGGCAATGATGCGGCTGCCGCGCTCGCGGGCCGCGTTGATTGCGCGCGCCGTCTCGTCGCCGATCTCGAACCACTCCGCGTGGATTTCGTGATCCTCGACCGTCTCCGACTTCACCGGCAGGAAGGTGCCCGCGCCCACGTGGAGCGTGACGAAGGCGGTCTCGACGCCTCGTTCGGCAAGCCGCGCGAGCAACTCGGGTGTGAAGTGAAGCCCGGCGGTTGGCGCGGCGACGGCCCCCTCGTTCCGCGCGAAAACGGTTTGATAGTCCGATCGGTCGCGTTCGTCGGCGGGGCGCTGGCGCGCAATATAGGGCGGAAGCGGCATCGCGCCGTGGCGCTGCATGACGGCCTCGACGCTGTCGCCGTCTGGCGCGGCCAACGTGATTTCGCCCTCGTCCGACTTGGCGACAACGATCAGCCGGGACGCTTGTCCGCCTGTCTCGAAATGGATCGCGTCGCCCGGCCGGAGCCGCCGCGCGGGCCGCGCAAAGGCTTTCCACGAGCCGGACGCTTCACGTTCGATCAGGTTCAGGGAGACGTCCACGGCGGGCGCGTCCGCATCGCGTGGCGGACGGGTGCCTGACAGCTCGGCGGACAGGACGCGGGTGTCGTTGAACACCATGATGTCGCCGGGACGGAAAAAGGCAGGAAGGTCGCGGATCGTGGCTTCGGAGAGCGGTTCCGGCGCGGCGGGGTCGACGCGTAGCAGCCGCGCGGCATCGCGCGGACTCGCGGGGCGGAGCGCGATGGCCGATTTGGGAAGCTCGAAGTCGAAGTCCTTGAGGTGCACAATGCGTCGCCGAAGAAACGGCAAGCCCAGGGGTGGGCAGGTGCCAAAATAAAAGATGAGCGCCCGCGTCCTGCCGGACACTGGCGCTCGGTCTCGAAGAATCGTTCGCAATCTCGGGCTAGGCGGCCTTTTCAACGCGAGCAGTTACGATCTTGTCGGGATTTTTCACCGGCTCGCCGCGCTCGATTTTGTCGACGTTATCCATGCCCTCGATCACCTTGCCCCAAACGGTATATTTTCCGTCGAGGAACGACGCATCGTCGAAGCAGATGAAGAACTGGCTGTCGGCGCTATCGGGGTGGTTCGCGCGCGCCATGGAAACGACGCCACGTTGATGGCTTTCCCGGCTGAATTCGGCCTTGAGGTTCTTGCCCGAACCGCCGCGCCCGGTTCCCGTGGGATCACCCGTCTGCGCCATGAAGCCGTCGATGACGCGGTGGAAAACAACGCCGTCGTAAAACTTCTCGTCGGCAAGCTCCTTGATGCGCGCGACATGGCTCGGCGCAAGATCGGGGCGAAGTTCAATTACGACGCGCCCCTTGGTTGTTTCCAGAACCAGATTTTCTTTATCTGAAGATGTCATGTTCAAGCTCTTTCCTCGCGCCGCCTTGACCGGATCTACGCCAACCTGAGGTGCGGCAACAATATTATCTCATCAGGAATGTGGTGATCAGCGGGCGTCGGACGCAAGCTGCATCTTGATGATCTTGTCCGGATTGAACACGCGGCCGTCGCCGCCTGCTCCCTTTTTGATCCGGTCGACGAACTGGATGCCTTCCGTCACGCGGCCCCAGACGGTGTATTGCCCGTTGAGATGCGGAGTGTCCTCAAGACAGATGAAAAACTGGCTGTTCGCCGAATTGGGGTTGCCCGTGCGCGCCGCGCCGATGGTGCCGCGCTTGAATGGCGTGGAATTGAACTCCGCCGGAAGGTCGGCATATTTCGAACCACCGGTGCCGTCGCCTTTCGGGTCGCCCGTCTGGGCCATGAAGCCCGTGATGACGCGATGGAACGACAGGCCGTTGTAGAAGCCCTCGCGAACGAGCTTCTTGACGCGCTCGACATGTTTTGGCGCGACGTTGGGGAGAAGCTCGATGACCACGCGGCCATCCTTCAGGTCGAGGTAGAGCGTGTTCTCGGGGCCCGCTGCGCTGGCGGATCGAGCGGCAAGGCCGAGAGTGGCGACGGCAAGCAGCGCTACTAACATCAGGGAACGGAACATGGAAACCCTTTGCTTATCGATTTCGTATGCGATTTCGAGCGCCTAATGGTCTGATCCCGGCACTTGCATTCGTTTGCTGTACGCTCGCAAGCAATGTTGGAATCCCGAGGACCATTGAGGAGCCTTTGTATTTAACATCTGAGCTATAGCTAGCTGCAAACGAAACTCAAATGTCAAAATCGCTCCACTAGCGCGCCATAGGGGCGGCATTGGGGCCGTTAGCTGACCTGCCGACCTTTGCAATGATGCGCTGGAGCACGCCAGGAGAAACGAATGGCGAAACATCGCCGCCGAGCTGAGCAATCTGGCGGACGAGTGTCGCGGTTATATGTGCCAAGCCGGGTGTGGCGGCAAGAAACACGGTGTCGATGTCCGGCGCCATGGCCCGGTTCATACCGAAAAGTTGCGTCTCGTAGCCGAGGTCCGCAGCATCGCGCACGCCGCGCAGCATGAACGCCGCTCCGTGCGCGCGCGCTGCGTCAACCGTCAGGCGGTCGAAGAAAACCACCGCGCCGCGTTCGCCCGCGCCGAGGCTCGAAAGCTCGTCGCGCAGCATCCCCGCGCGCTCTTCGGCCGTGAAAAGCGGCGCTTTCGACGGGTGCACCCCCACGCCGACAACGAGCCGGTCGAACAGAGCCAGACCGCGAGCCATGATGTCCCTGTGGCCGAGTGTCGGCGGATCAAAGCTGCCAGCGTAGAAACCGGAACGCATGCGGCGTTACCTCGCGATCATTCGGTTGGTTCCTCGCCCTCGGCATCGCCGCCGGCATCCGGGCCGTCGCCATTGCCGTTGCCCGTCCCGTCATCGCTGATGAGTTCGGCCGAGACGACGCGTTCGTCCTGATCGGTGCGGAAGATCGTGACGCCCTGCGCGGACCGGCCGGTGATCGAGATGCCTTCGATGGGGCAGCGGATCAGCTTGCCGCCATTCGTCACGAGCATGATCTGGTCCGTGTCTTCCACGGGGAAGGACGCGATGAGGCGGCCGTTTCGCTCGTTGACGGCCATGGCGATGATGCCTTTGCCGCCGCGACCCGACGTCCGGTACTCGTAGGACGAGGTGCGCTTGCCGAAGCCGCGTTCCGACATGGTCAGCACATATTGCTCGGCCGCGCCCATTTCGCCATAACGCGCGGGCGTGAGATCGGCGATATCGGTGCTTTCGATTGCCTCGCCGTCGTCGAGGGCTTCCACCGCCTCGGAGGCCGCTGCGGCCTCCTGCTCGGCGATGTCGCCCTCGGTAGCGGCGCGTTCACCGGCGGCGGCTCGGCGCATGGCGTTCGCCTGCTTGAGGTAGGCGGCGCGCTCGGCGGGCGTCGCGTTCATATGCCGGAGGATGGCGAGAGAGATAACGGTGTCGTTCTCTTCAAGGCGGACGCCGCGCACACCGGTCGACTCGCGGCCCTTGAAGATGCGCACGTCCGTTACCGGGAAGCGGATCGCCTGACCGTTGGCTGTCGTGAGGAGAATGTCGTCTGTCTCGCGGCAGAGCTGCGCGCCGGCGATATCGTCGCCCGGATCGAGCTTCATCGCGATCTTGCCGTTCTGGCGGACCTCGGCGAAGTCGGCGAGTTCGTTGCGCCGCACATTGCCCGAGCGTGTCGCGAACAGTATGAAGACGCCGGACTCATCGCGCTCCTCGGGCAGCGGCAGGATGGAGGTGATCGTCTCGTCCTGTTGAAGCGGCAGAAGGTTGATGAGCGCCTTGCCGCGCGCCTGCGGGGCGGACAGCGGCAGCCGCCAGACCTTCATCTTGTAGGCCATGCCGCGCGAAGAAAGGAACAGCACGGGCGTGTGCGTATTCGCGACGAACAGGCGCGTGACGAAATCCTCGTCGCGCGTGGTCATGCCGGAGCGGCCTTTGCCGCCGCGACGTTGCGCGCGATAGGTCGACAGCGGCACGCGCTTGATGTAGCCGCGATGGCTGACGGTAACGACCATATCCTCTTTCTGGATCAGGTCTTCGTCGTCGACCTCGCCCTCGACGTCGAGGATCTCGGTGCGGCGCGGCGTGGCGAACTCTTCCTTTATCGCGGTGAGTTCGTCGCGGACGATGGAGATCACGCGGGCGCGCGAAGAGAGAATATTGAGATAGTCGCGGATCTTGTCGGCAAGCGCCTTAAGTTCATCGGCGATTTCGTCGCGGCCGAGCGCGGTCAGGCGCTGCAGGCGCAGTTCGAGGATCGCCTTCGCCTGATCGATGGACAGGCGATAGACGTTGCCCTCGTGGATGCGCGAGCGCGGATCTTCGATGAGGAGCAGCAATGGCGCGATGTCGTCGGCTGGCCAGTCGCGCGACATGAGCGCCTCGCGCGCGCTCGCCGGGTCCGGCGCGGAGCGGATGAGCTTGATAACCTCATCGATATTGGCGACGGCGGTGGCGAGACCGACAAGCACATGCGCACGGTCGCGCGCCTTACCGAGTAGGAATTTCGTGCGCCGCGTGATGACGGTTTCGCGGAATTGCGTGAAAGCCTGGATGAAGTCGAGGAGGGTGTGCTGTTCCGGGCGGCCGCTGTTGAGCGCCACCATGTTGGCGGCGAACACCGATTGCAGCGACGTGAAGCGGTAAAGCTGATTCAGCACCACGTCCGGCATGGCGTCGCGCTTCAACTCGATGACGACGCGATAACCCGAGCGGTCGCTCTCATCGCGCACGTCGGAGATGCCTTCGACGCGCTTCTCGCGCACGAGTTCGGCGATGCGCTCCTGAAGCGTCGCCTTGTTCACCTGATAGGGGATTTCGGTAACGATCAGCGCATCGCGATCCTTGCGGATCGTCTCGACATGCACCTTGCCGCGCACGACGACGGAGCCGCGACCTTTGAGATAAGCGGCGCGGATGCCGGCGCGGCCCATGATCACGCCGCCGGTCGGGAAGTCCGGCCCCGGGATGTGCTCCATGAGCTGCTCGATGCTGAGCGCGGGATTTTCGAGAAAGGCGAGGCAGGCGTCGATGACCTCGCCGAGATTGTGCGGCGGGATGTTCGTTGCCATGCCGACGGCGATGCCGCCCGCGCCGTTGACGAGGAGGTTCGGGAAGCGCGCGGGGAGGACTGTCGGCTCCCGCTCTGAATTGTCGTAGTTGTCCTGAAAATCGACGGTGTCGTTCTCAAGGTCGTTGAGCAGGGAGTCGGAGATTTTCTGGAGGCGCACCTCGGTGTAACGCATGGCCGCCGGTGGATCGCCATCGACCGAGCCGAAATTGCCCTGTCCATCGATCAGGGGCACGCGCATGGAAAAGTCCTGCACCATGCGGACGAGCGCGTCGTAAACCGACTGGTCCCCGTGAGGGTGATACTTACCGATGACATCGCCGACGATGCGCGCGGATTTACGGTAGGGCTTGTTCCAGGAGTAGCCGTTCTCGCTCATCGAGAAGAGGATGCGGCGATGGACGGGTTTCAGCCCGTCGCGCACGTCGGGCAGCGCGCGAGACACGATCACGCTCATCGCGTAATCGAGATAGGAGCGCTTCATCTCGTCGGTGATGAGGATGGGACGAATGTCCCCCGCTCCGCGATCGCCCTTATTGCCGTCTGACGGATCTGCCAAAACCTGACCCTTGGTCTCGTGAAATGAAAAGGACGGCCAGAAACTGCCGTCGAACCTAGCCGGAATTTACAGGCTGCCCTCCGCGAGCACAAGGACGCTGTCCATCTACCCCTTGGGAGACGCCTGTTTTGTTTTTGCCGCTTCGGGCGATGATCCTGCCGCGGAAAGCATTCACCCGCAGCAGACGTTAAAAGGGGATCTCGTCGTCGAGATCCTTGTCGAAGGGCTTCGGCTGACCCGCGTCGCGCGGCTTCGCGGCCGAACCGCCACCACTCCGGAAGCCGCTTCCGCCACTACGGCCACTGTCGCCCCGGTCGAAACTGCTGGCGCCGCCTTCATTGAAGCCGCTACCGCCTTCGCCGTAACCGCCCGCCCCGCCGCCTGCGCGTCCGTCGAGCATGGTGAGCTGGCCGTTGTAGTTTTGCAGGACGACTTCGGTCGTGTAGCGGTCGTTACCCGCATTGTCCTGCCATTTCCGCGTCTGCAACTGGCCTTCGATATAAACCTTCGCGCCTTTGCGGAGGTATTGCTGTGCGACCTTGCCGAGTTGCTCGTTGAAGATGACGATGCTGTGCCACTCCGTCTTTTCGCGGCGTTCTCCCGACTGTTTGTCGCGCCACGAGTCCGTCGTCGCAAGCCGTAGATTGCAGATCGAACGGCCATCCTGCGTGTGGCGCACTTCGGGATCGGCCCCGAGATTGCCGATGAGAATGACCTTATTCACCGAGCCCGCCATGAGAGCTCCTTTCATCAAACATTGAGTCGCTGCGGAGTTTACATGAAGCGTCAGCGCCCAAAACACAACTGTACCCACACGATCCGCTTTTCCACACGGGATGGGTATAAGAAAATACGTTCACTTTATGTTCTAGTTGCACCCGGCGTTCGTGTCAAGCACCGTCGGTGCCGAGACGGTTTGTTAACAGCGCTGCGGAAAACAGCCCGTAAAATAAGGATTTTTCGGGCCAAAAAACCACACTTTGTTACAAAATTGCCGTCCAACCAGCATATGGCGCGTTTCCCGCTCGAAAAGGTTGTTGACGCGCGGCGCTACACGGCTCGAAGGTTGCGTAGCGTCAAACGGCCATTTAGACCTGATTCTGTTGGCCTAAATCGCAATCGGTGCTCTTGACCCGGTGGATCGAACGTACAACATCGATTGCACTCAAGGGATGGGTTGGTTTGATCAGCCATCGGTAACGGACGCCCGGATTTCTCTTTCTAAGGCATGTATAAGAAGGAACTCGAGATGTCGAAAACGCAAGCGGCGCCTGCGGCCAAGGCTGCGAAATCTGAGGCGGCGAAACCCAAGGCTGCGGCAAAGGCGGCAGCACCCGCGAAAGCGGAAAAGGCAGAGATCGTGACGCTTCGTCAGCTCGCCACGGAAGTTGCCGAGACGCACGGCCTTTCGCAGAAGCAGGCGAACGAGGTTCTGTCGGAGGCTGTTTCCAGCATCGGCAAGCATCTGAAGAAGGGCGCGCGCATCCGTATCGCCGGACTTGGCACGCTCGAAGTGCGCAAGCGCGCTGCCCGCACGGGCCGCAACCCGGCGACGGGCGAGGCGATTGAAATCAAGGCCAGCAAGAAAGTGGCTTTCCGCGCGGCCAAAGATCTGAGCGAGTCCATCTAGGGTTTCGCGTCCAAGCAGTCGAGTTCGGCCAGCGACGAAACGGTGCGGCTATAAGACATCGTTTCGTCGCGGCAAGTTTCGCTATTTGGGCCGCACGCAAAGCGAGCGGTCGATGAGAATATTCTTTATGGCGGTCATTTCCTTTTCGATCGCGCTGAGGCGGGTGTCCGTCTCCGTCTTGTCGCGCGCAATGCCGGACATCACGCCGCCGACGGTGTATCCGGCGACGACCAGAAAGCCGCCGAACGTCAGCACCATCGCGAACGGCAGATAAATTCGGCTCAGCGGTATGGCGCCGTGATGACCGTTGACGGTAGCCGTGGCAACCGACGACATGGCCGAGAGCCGCCCGTCATCGGGGAGGGTCATCGCGTGCGCCTCTCCGCCTTTACCGCGGGACATGGTTTCTGGGAGGCCGCTATCCTGGCCCGCTCGACGGTTCGCCCCTCTTCGATATAGTGGTAGCGCAGATAAAGAAGCCCGAGCGTCGCGGCGAGGATGGCCAGCACCACCCGGCCCTCGGGGCTTTTGGAGAGCGACGCGAGGATTTCCCCGATGGCGGCCACGAGCGCGCCGACGAATTGCGCGACGCCGCTGACGGCCGGGGCCAGCGGCCCGAGAAAGGCAAGCGCGCCGACAGAAAGGCCGAGCTTCCCCGCGACGGCTGATGAAATGAAAGCAAGAAGCGCGTTCATGTGTCTGCTCCCGTCAATCGTTTGAGGCGGTTGGGGCGGAGGTGCCCTGATAGTCGAAGTTGCGGTAGGCCTTGACGTGCTCGCTTCGAATGAGCCGGATCAATGCGATAGCCGCCACGAGAACGGCGCAAAGAAGCAGCCAGCGGTTGGTGGTGGCCCACGCAATCACGTCCTGAAGCGGTTCGAGTGCAGCGCGAGCCCCACCGACGCTGTCGAGAACACTGTCGCTGGAGAAGGTTTCGGTTGCCGCCGCAGCGCCGAATAGCCAAGCAAAGACGCGTTGCAGCACGTTCATCTGGCGCAGCGGCTTGTCGCCGGCCGCTTCGAGATCGCGGCGCGAGACCTCGCGTCGCCTCGGCAGCATCGGCGTCGCTTCCGCGAGCGCCTTGGCGTAGTTCGGCTGCCAGACGCCCGCCTCGCCGTCGAGGGCGTTATCGTGCTGGAACAGCATGACCGCGCGATGGGTCTGCTCGCCGAAGATCCCGTCCACCGCTCCGGCCGGATAACCGAGGGCACGAAGCCGAGCCTGAAGGCTGCGAACCTCGCGACCGCGCATCCCGGCATGGAGCGTTTCGTCGAACGGCAATTGCGCTTCCGGCTGGCCCGCCATGGTTCGCGCGTCGATCCTGATCCCGGCGACGCGGCGCGCCCACCCGGTTCCGAAAACGCGCCACAACCGCCCGAGCCGCTGGAGGAAGGCGAGCCGCGCATCGCAATAGGCCTCGATGTAGTGCGCCTGTTCAAGCCATTGACGCGCGCGCCCCGGGCCTGAATTCACGGCCGCGTCGAACACGCAGAGGTCTAGCCCGGCCGGGAGGGCGTCGCAGTTCATCGTGTCCCAGTAATTCTCGCGATAGATCGCGCGAAGCTCGGCGTCTTCGATCTGCCGAACGGGCCTTGGCCGCTTGCCCTGCCTTTTTCGCCAGGCGTCGTATTCGCGCTGGATCACGCCCCGCATGGTTGGGCCGCCCGGATCGTCCGGGTGATTGGAGTAGCCCCCCTCCCATTTGAGCGTGATGGCAAGGCAGCGCTCGAAATTGCCAGCCGCCATGGTGCACCTCCCATAAATGAAGAAAGCCGGTCGTGACCGGCTTCCAAAGGACAAAGAGATCGGTCGGCAGTTCGCGGATCTACTTCGCCGGCGAGGCTGCGGTCAGTCCGGCCGGTTCCGCCTGGTTCTGGGCGTCCGCGAGACGCATCGAGAAATGCGAAACTGCCGGCAGGGCGTTGAGCCCCGCCTGACGCAACGCCACGTCCAGCAGGCCCTGGAATGCCTGAAGTTCTTTTTCGTCGAGCGTGAGGGTGATGGTTTTCATCGTGGTTCCCGTGAAAGAGAGGATGCGAGGACATTGGGTGGGCGCTGGCCGCCGTTCGCGAGAAGCGCAAATAAAACAAAGGCCAGAGCGCCGTTTCCAGGCAAAGGGAATGACGCTCCAGCCCCGCCGGAGATCGGCGATGTTGAAATATCGTTATCGATAAGTTGATCCGCGTGCAGGAGGGTGCTGAACGCGCGTTTTGCCCCAGTGCTCTGGCGCATACGTTTGGTACACATTGCCGCACGCTCTCAAACAAACGCATGCGCCTCAAGAGCACTAGCAAACGGTTGATTCTAGTGCAGTTTCGAATTTTACATTTGATGACGGTGCCATCAGCGGTTGTGAATCAAATGTAAAATTCACTGCACTAGGTGAGGCTCACATAATGCCAGGCGCCGCCGTAATAGGCGTAGAGGCGCCCGTTCGTCGTATCGATTTCCAGCGGCACCCGGCCGGTGTAGCTCGTGGGCGTTCCGGTTGGCGCGCCCGCACTCGACGGTACGTGAATGAACCCCGCCGTCGCAGTCGTCGCAAGCGCGGCATTGCCGAAAACCACGTTGCCGCTCGTGTCGATGGTCAGATAGTCATTCGTGCCGAGTGTCGCCGATCCCGCGATCTTGAAGGCGTCGGATGCGCTGGCATGAAGACCGATGTTCCAGTGTCTGCTCGTGCTGAGGCGCGAAAAGAGGAGGTTCGCGTTGGAGTTCTGCGCGGCCAGTTGCGACACCACCGGCCCCGTTCCAGAGTTATAGACGTAGTCATAAACGACGCCTGTCGCATTGCCCGAGACGTACTGGGCGTACACACTGCCGGAAACCGACCCGTTCCAGGTGATGTGCATGCATTTCTGGTTGCCGGAGAGGGTGGTCGGTGCCAGCAGGAATGCGCTCGAATAGTTCGATTCGACCGTGCTCGGGCTGACATAGAGGGGCGTGGTATTCACGCGGGTGCAGTTGCCGGAGTCGATATACGGCAGGCCGAGGAACTGCGTTGCCGTGGAATTCGCCTGCCAGAGCTGTGGCGCGTTGTTGACGTTGAAGTAGTAGTTCGTCTGGAAGAAATGCGTAATGCTCGTATAGCCGGTTCCATGATTATAGACGATCCGGCTGTTCGCATTCCAGTCGTTCAGATACAGCCGGTCCACCATGATCGCGCACCACGGCGGCGTGTCTGTATACGTATCGTTCCGCGGCAGCATGAAGCTCAGGGGGCGCTTGCTCGTCCCCTGGATCGTATATTCCTGAAGGTGGAACTCGAAGATCGAGTCCGACGCCGTTCCACCCTGCCAGTAACAGGACTCCCACGACAGCATGAGAGAGGCGTCAGACGTGTTCTTCTTGTAGCCGTTCGGCGCGACGTTGAAGCCGAGATGCATCGTCACATCGTTGCGTGTAGCGGCCGAGGCATCCGTGTTGCTCGCATTGCCGCCGCAGCGGACGGCGAGGTCGTAGGACGCCGATGTGTAGTTGTCGAGCGTCGAGACGTCGACAGTCCAGAGCGGGTCGGCGTAGAGGCCGACACGGCTCGCACCGCTGCCCGTGATGGTGGGCGTGTTATTGCTCTTCAGGTACGGGAGCGAGAGCGTGGTGCCGTCGAACGCCGAGTTGGTAACGCCGGCGAAGGCATCCGCGCTATTGTATTGGATCTGACCGGAAGAGCCGCCCGGCGTACCGCCCCCGCCGCTTTCCGAAGCAGAAGCATGCGGAATGTCGTCGGCGGGCCAGGGCGAAACCGTGGCGGACGACGACGTCAGCACTTCCTTGTAGTCCGCGATCGAGCCGAGATAGATGTCAGTCGTGAGGCGGCCCGAACCGTCGAGAACGAGCGGATTGGTGTTGGCAATGGTGCCTTCATCGTCCAAGTACGTATCTTGCAGAGTGGTGGTTCCGGCCTGATAGTAGTACAGATTGCCCAGCGAAAGCGGATCGCCGTTCTTGTCGAAGAACTGATACCCCTTGGGGTAACGCAGTCGCGTAATCATGCGTAGGCTCCATTGTTGTGTTAAGGTCTCTGGCGGCATGCGGTGCGGACCGTTTGGACCGGCGCTCACAAGCGGTTCGCGCGAGCGCACCCGTTCGGCTCGGGGCGGCGCATGGACATCGCGATGTCAAAGGGGGCGCCGATGAATCCGATTGACTTTGCCGATTTCCATCAGGCTGCGCTTGAGTCCGACGCTGTCCGGCACAATCTGCCGCTGAGCATCATCGAGCGGCTGCGCACCCAAGGCGAAGCGGGCGGTATCAAATACTGGACGCTTGGACATCCGGGCGCGTGCGCGCTTCAGACGCCGGGCTTTCCGTTGCTTCTATGCAATCTTTCGCGGGACGAATGCCGCCGCTTCGCCGATCTGGCCGTAGGTCTCGATTTTGCGGACGTCGTCGGCACCGGCGACACCGCGCTTCAGTTCGCCGAACGCGCCCGCGAGCACGGGATCGTGTTTGACGAGAAAATTCCGCAAGCGATCCTTTCGCTCGATCAAGAGCCAGCGGCGCCGAGCGTCGAAGGATTCTCTCGATTGTTGGCGACGCCGGATCTGCCGCTTTTCCGGGATTGGATCGCGGGCTTCATTCGCGAGGCGGTTCCGCGTGACGACTGCCCATCGGATGAACGGCTTCTCGCGGCTCTTGGCGAACACCGTCACTGGGTGTGGATCGCGGGCGGCGTGCCTGTCTCAATGGCCGCAATCGGACGGCGCAACCGCACGGCGGGCGCGATCAATTCCGTTTATACGCTGCCGGGGTTTCGCGGGCGCGGGTATGCAGGCGCAATCACCGCGGTCGTTGCGCAGCAGCTCTTTTCCGAAGGCCGCGCGTTTGCATGCCTTTATGTCCACAAAAGCAATCCTGCATCCAACCGCTGTTATGCAAAACTGGGCTTCAAGCCGGTGTGCGATGCTTGGCACATTGTTCGCTCGAAGCTTGGGCTTCACAAATAATGCCATAAAATCAGCACTTTATTCTTCTATTGCGGCTTATCTCCAGCTACCGCATATCTCGACGGCAGGCCGTTTCCCGAGCCCGCTTTCGTTTTTGTTACCCGCGAGAAATTGACTGTGCCTTCACTCGACACTCCCGCCCGCTCGTTCCCAGTTGATAGCCCGAGCGGTCGAGCCCCCCGGACGTTGCCCATGGATTTTCTGCCGAGCCTGAGTAACGTCGGCGCATACGCATTCTTTCTCGATTTCGACGGCACGCTGACCGAGATCGCGGACACGCCTGCGGCGGTCGCCGTCGATCCGCGCACGCCCGCTGCGCTCGCGAGGCTACACGCCGGCACGGGCGGGGCACTTGCCATCGTGACAGGTCGAGAGATCGACACCATCGACAGGTTCCTCGCGCCGCTCAGACTGCCGGTCGCGGGCGTCCATGGTTACGAACTGAGGGATGTGCGCGGTTTCCGGCTCACCGAGGCGTCGGACGATGCCGCGGGCGCGCGCATCGAGGGCGTGCTTGCCAACTTCGCCGCTCAAAATCCCGGTCTCCTTCTCGAAAGAAAGCGCGGCGCGCTCGCGATCCATTATCGCTTGCGCCCCGAGCTTGAAACGCTTTGCCTTGCTCTCGTGAAGGAATTGGCGGCACCCCTGTCCGGCTTCGTTCTCACGCATGGCAAGATGGTTGTCGAGCTTCGGCTGCATCGCGCGACGAAAGGCACGGCCATCGCCCTGTTGATGCAACAACCGCCGTTTCAGGGGCGCGTCCCGTTCTTCGCGGGCGACGACGCAACCGACGAAGACGCGATCCTCGTTGTGAACGCTTTGGGGGGCATCACCGCGAAGGTCGGTCCGGGCGAAAGCGCAGCGCAATATCGCGTCCCGGACGTTTCGTCGTTCCTCTCCTGGCTCTATGCCACCGCCGGCACATTTGAAGGACGTTGAGTTTAATGGCTAATCTCGATCTGGGCCTCATCGGAAACTGCAATATCAGCGCCCTCGTCGACACAAGCGCGCGCATCGTGTGGTGCTGCCTTCCGCGTTTCGATGGCGATCCGGTGTTTCATCAGCTTCTCGGCTGCAAGAACCGCAATCCCGACGATGGCGCTTTCACGATCGAGATGCCGGGGCTGAAATCGACCGAGCAGTTCTACGTTCCCAACACCGCCATTCTGAAAACCGTGCTGCATGCGGAAAGCGGCTCCGTGGAGATTACGGACTTCATCCCACGCTTCTACAAGCGCAACCGTCCTTTTCGCCCGAAGACACTGATCCGCACCATCACCGCCAAAGACGGGTCGCCGCGCATCCGGGTTCGCATCAGGCCCCGCTTCCGCTATGGCGCGGTGGAGCCGCAGATCACTTCCGGGTCGAACCACATCCGCTTCATCGGCCCCGACATGACGGTGCGCGTGACGACCGACGCGCCTGTCGACTACGTGTTGGAGGAGACAGTCTTCAATCTCACCGAGCCGATCCATTTCGTGATGGGCCCCGATGAGACGCTGACGGACAGCCCCTTCAACATTGCCCGCGATTTTGAAGAGCAGACAACCGTCTATTGGCAGAACTGGAGCGGCAGACTGGCGCTTCAGCCGGAGTGGCAGGAAGCGGTGATCCGCGCGGCCGTCACCCTGAAGCTCTGCTCCTACGAGCCGACAGGCGCCATCGTGGCCGCGATGACGACCAGCATCCCCGAAGCTCCGGGCACGGGCCGTAACTGGGACTACCGCTATTGCTGGGTGCGCGACGCCTATTTCGTGATCCGCGCGCTGACGAGCCTCTCGGCGGGCCGCACGCTTGAGAATTATTACCGCTGGATCATGAACATCGTCGCTTCTTCGGATGAGCACATCCAGCCTGTCTATGGGATCGCGCTTGAGAAAGACCTGTTCGAAAGCACGGCGGCAGCTCTGCCCGGCTTCCAGAGCGCAAGCGGCGTGGATAACGGCCCGGTGCGCATCGGCAATCAGGCCTACGAGCATTTCCAGCACGACACCTACGGCAACCTGATCCTCGGCGCGGCGCAGGCCTTCATCGACAAGCGCCTCCTGACGCGCGCGGGCGTGGAAGATTTCCGCCGGCTCGAACATGTCGGCGAGCAGGCGTTCAAGCTGCACGACGTGCCGGACGCGGGCATCTGGGAACTTCGTAACCGCGCCCGCGTGCACACCTCGTCAAGCGTCATGTGCTGGGCCGCGTGCGACCGTCTGGCGAAGCTCGCGTCCTATGTCGGCGAGCACAACCGTGTCGCTTTCTGGCGTGAGCGCGCCGAACTTATCCGGCATAAGATTGTTACCTGCGCATGGTCAGATAAGCGCAAGGCTTTCGTCGAGAGCTTTGGCGGCGAGCATCTGGACGCAAGCGTGCTTCTGATGGGCGAACTCGGTTTCATCGATGGACAGGACCCGCGCTTTCTTTCCACCGTCACCCAGCTTGAGAAAGTGCTGGGTCGCGGGCCGTTCATGATGCGTTACGAAGCGGCCGACGATTTCGGCGTTCCCGAAACAGCCTTCAACATTTGCGCGTTCTGGCGGCTCGATGCACTGGCCCGCGTTGGAAAAAGCGAGCAGGCGCGGGAAATTTTCCAGTCGCTTTTGAACGCCCGTAACCATTTGGGACTTATGTCTGAGGATACCGATCCGGTCACGGGCGCGGCCTGGGGCAATTTCCCTCAAACTTATTCCATGGTCGGCATCATCAACGGGGCAACGCGCCTGTCCAAGCCATGGGAGGCTTTCGTTTGAGCCGTCTCATCATCGTTTCGAACCGTGTCGCGGATCTCGAAGCCCAGGTGCAGTCAGGTGGCCTTGCGGTCGCGCTCGGCGATGCGTTGCGCACGGTCGGCGGCATCTGGTTCGGCTGGGACGGAAAGCTCGTCGAAGGAGGCGAGCCCGCTGCGGTGTCGAAGAACGAGAACGGCGCGGTCACAACCGCCACTATCCCGATGACCGAGCGGGACTACGAAGAATATTATCTCGGCTTCGCGAACAAGGTGCTCTGGCCGGTCTGCCACTATCGGCTCGACCTCGTGCATTTCGAACCGGGCTATTTCGAAGGTTACAAGCGCGTCAACTGCAACTTCGCGACGGCGCTGGCTCCGCTTCTCGCGCCTAACGACGTCGTCTGGGCGCACGACTACCACCTGATCTCGTTCGCCAGCGAATTGCGCGCGCTCGGCGCGAAGCAGCGGCTCGGCTTTTTCCTGCATATCCCGTTTCCACCGCCGGAACTGTTGCAAGCCATCCCGACGCATGAATGGCTTGTCGAAGCGCTGTTCCAGTTCGACGTGATCGGCTTTCAGACCGAAAACGACGTCAGCAATTTCCATCGTTTCATAGAGAACCACGCGGACGGCGAAATTCTGGACGATGACAGGGTTCGCGCTTACGGCCGCACCGTGATCGCGCGGGCCTTTCCCATCGGCATCGATGTCGATGAATTTGCCAACGCCGCACAAACGCCGGAGGCCGATTCGCAGATCGAGCGGCTCAACCGCCGAACGGTCGTGCGCTCGCACATCATCGGCGTGGACCGCCTCGATTACACGAAGGGCCTGCCCGAGCGCTTCAAGGCGTTTCGCAAGTTCCTCGAAATGCACCCCGAGCACTGGAAGGCCGTGACGCTGATGCAGATCGCGCCGCCGACCCGCATCGAGGTTGAAGCCTACGCCAACATCCGCGAGGAGTTGGAGGGCCTCTCCGGCGCGATCAACGGCGAGTTCGGCGATTTCGACTGGACGCCATTGCGCTATGTACACCGGGCGATGCCGCGCGATACGCTGGCGGCTCTGTTCAGGGGCAGCGAGGTGGGCCTTGTCACGCCGCTGCGCGACGGCATGAACCTAGTTGCCAAGGAATACGTGGCCGCGCAGGATGAGGAAGATCCGGGCGTGCTCGTGCTGTCGAAATTTGCGGG
Organism: Rhodomicrobium udaipurense JA643; assembly: GCF_000636015.1. Lineage (GTDB taxonomy): Bacteria > Pseudomonadota > Alphaproteobacteria > Rhizobiales > Rhodomicrobiaceae > Rhodomicrobium > Rhodomicrobium udaipurense. The sequence continues at coordinate 12,599 of NZ_JFZJ01000008.1, read as the reverse complement.
CGCGGCGGAAGAACTCGAAGAGGCGCTGATCGTGAACCCGTACGACATCGATGACATGGCCAACGCGATGCAGACCGCGCTTCGCATGCCGCTCGAAGAGCGCGTGGAGCGCCACTCCGCGCTCATATCGCGCATTCGCACGCATGACGTCGCGTTCTGGCGCAAGAGCTTCCTCAAGGTGCTGGCCGAAGGTGCGCCGGAGGTCGTGGCGTGACGCCGTGGCGTCTCATCGCCGACGTGGGCGGCACGAATGTGCGGTTCGCGCGCGTGTTCGATGGCCTTGTCGTTGCTGAGCGCCGCGCTTACCAAGGCGCGCGCTTCGAAAGCTTCATCCATGCGATGCGCGTCTATGCGGCTGAGACCGGCGGTCTTGCGGGCTGCGCTTCGGTCGCCATCGGCGCGGCTGGGCCTGTCGCGGCGGGCGAAATTCACCTGACGAATATCGCCTGGACGATCCGCGAGGCGGAGGTCGAGGCGGAGGTATGTGCGCCCTGCACGCTGCTCAACGATGTCGAGGCGGCGGCCTATGGTGCGCTCACACTGACGGAGCCGGATTACGCGCTGTTGAGCGGCCCGGCACCGGACCTGAGCCGCGCAAGGCGCCTCCTCATCGCGAATATCGGCACGGGCTTCGGCGCGGCGGCGCTGTTCAAGGTGGCGAACGTGTGGGTCTCGTGTCCGAGCGAGGCGGGGCATATGTCGCTGCGCCTGCCAGACGATGCCCCTGCTGGTTTGCGGTCGGCCTTTCCCTCCGTGGAGCACGCTCTTTCCGGGCGTGGCCTTGTCCATCTACACGCCGCGCTTAGCGGACGCGATGACGGGCTGTCCGCGCGCGATATCTGCGCCAATGCCGCGTACGATCCCGCCGCCGCCGCCACAATCCGTCTCTTCGCCGAAATCACCGGAAGCGTGCTCGGCGACCTGACGCTTGCCTATACGGCGTGGGACGGTGTGTTCCTTGTCGGCAGCGTCGCCAAGGGCTGCGCCGCCACCGATCCGCGCGCGATGCGTGGCGCGTTCGAGAACAAGGGGCCGATGTCGGACCGACTGAAGGCGGTTCCCATCGCCCTCATGCTGAAGGAAGACCCGGCGTTCTTCGGCCTCGCCATCGCGCCGATGCGCACGCGCTAACAGGTTCGGCCGGACCGGCACCGCGAAGATACAGTTCGCGACAATCTGGGCACATCCCTCAAATTTGATCGATCCACACGCCGCTCGCCATGATCGGGCCGAATGCGTGCGTCAAGCCTCGCGCATTCCTTAAGCCGTTTCAGCCAGGAGCGCGGGCCATGTTGGAAACCGAGACAGCTTCCCCACCCACGAGCCAGCCGGCTCCCACCGGTCAAGCCCCCAGGCGGGTCTCGCGCATCAGGCTTTTCACTCGCGCGACAGTCGGCATCTCGTTCTTCAGCGTGTTGAGCCTCGTCATCGCGCTATTTGCATTTTCGAGCCTGCCGCAGGTGCAGGATCTGCTGTTCGACGCCCGCCCCTACTGGGCTCAGGAGATCGTCTACTGGGCGGGTTTCTACGCCATCGGCATCTTCATCTGGGCGCTGCCGCTCGTCTTCACGTCGCGGCTCCTGCTCCAGCAGAATTACGATGTCATCGGCATAGACAACGAGACGCGGTTCAAGTTCTACGTCTTCCGGCTGCCGAGCCTGTTCGTCGTCTTCGCCTTCATCGCCGTGCTGGTCGGCATCGTCGCCGCCGCGAACAACCTGCCCGTGCCCTTGCAGGACGGCGGCAACAAATACGAAGCGCCGATCCGCCGCCTGCTCGAAACGCATCTCATCACGCTTCTGATCGCCACGGCCGTGGTGCTGCTGCTGGTGATCTTCCGCGATGTGTTCCTGCGCGGCTACGGGCGCGCGATGGCCCGCCGCGAGATCAAGGATGCCGAAGGCTTCAAGCGCTCGCTGATCCGCATCGAACGCTGGACGCGGAAAACCACGCTCGACCTCGACGCCATGGACATGCACCTGTCCGGGTTGAAACCGGCGTGGCTCAGCATGGAGACATGGATCGCCGCGCAGCGCGTGAAGGAATTCATGTGGCGGTACATGATCCGCCTCACGGTCTTCCTGCTGATCCTCGTCGCGATCCATTTCATGTCCTACTCGGAGACGGTGCAGCAGCTGTTCTCATTCCCGGATCTGACATCCAGCCCCGGCGTTCAGCAGACCCTCGATTTCGTCGGCGACACGCTCTACCTGAAGCGGGCCTCGTTCTTGTTCGTGGTATTCGGCGCGTGGTTGCCCTTCATCGCGTTCCTCGCGCTGCTTTCGAACCGCTTCCAGTTTCCGTTCATCGCGGCGCTCGTCGTCGTCGCCATCGGCCTCACGTTCTTCATCGGCGACGGGCACGACGTTCGTGTCGCCACGATAGCGGAGGACCAGCGGTCCACGCTCCGGCCCACCCGTTTCACCGACGCGGTCAAGGGCTGGAAGACCGCCAGCGGCTGGGACGCGCGCGGCTGCGAATGGCTAGCGCCGGACGCAAAGGAACTCGCCGACTGCCCGCGTCCCATCATCGTGTCGGGGGAAGGCGGCGGGAGCCGTGCGGCTTTCCTTCTCGCAAGCGTGCTCGGCTCATTGGAGGACGACAGCCTCGAACGGTCGAAGACCAGCGCGGTGCGGCCTTTTCATCTGCAGCTGTTCGCAATTTCGAGCGTGTCGGGCAGTTCCGTCGGCGCGGCCTTCTACGCGAGTGCGCTCAAGACGCATCAGGCGACGAGCACCGCGGATCTCAAGGCCGCGCTGTTTCGCCAGCGGCTCTGGTTTCCGAATGTAGCAACGGCCAACCTTGAGGCCGCGAACGCTGTTCGTTCGAGCGGCGGCGAGGCGCTGACGCGCACCTTCCTCACCGATTTCGTGGGATACAAGGACGCGCTTCAGGCTGCGCTCTCCAACGATTTCATTTCGCCGGTTTCCATCGGCTTTCTCGCCCGCGACGTGCTGACCCTGTCGCGGCTGCCGTTCGTGCTCGACCGGGCGGGCGTGCTCGAAACCGCTTGGGAGGACGCCTTCAACGGCATCTACGGGACGACGCGCGCGACATCGCCCTTGTCGGGGCCGCTTCTGGCCATGGCGCCGACGCCCGCGAGTTGGACGCCGCTCCTGTTCCTCAACGCTGCCTCGAACGAAACCGGTCGCCGAGTGATCGTAACGCCGGTCACGATGACCGAGCCGACCAAGTCCGGCGACGCGCTCTTCATCGATGCCTATGACATGCACGAACTTCTGTGCTCGCCCTATAAAGACCCGAACACGAACGCCTTTCCCGACATCGGCACGCTCGACGAGATCGCCCGCGCCCTGCCGTCGTATTTCAGCCCGGTGGCGCGTGCGCGCTGCAAGGACAGGAAGCCCGTTTCGATCGACGTGCGGCTCAGTTCCGCCGCTGGCGTGAGTTCACGCTCGCCCTTTGTGTCGCCGCATGCGGGCATCCGCGACAGGCGCGCGCAGATCGTCGACAGCGTGGTCGATGGCGGCTACTTCGACAATTCGGGTGCCGTGACAGCGCTCGAAATCGCCGCAGCGCTCAAGGCGGAGGATAGCAGGCTGAAGCCCTTTATTCTTCAGGTATCGAGCGAGCCCGACTGGTTCAAGGATACGAGCGTCTGCGGCCTCGGAAACGATCCGGGCACCCGCCCGCGCATCCCCGATCAAGCCGACTTCCGTCCCGGCGCTGCGATCTCGGACATCCTGACGCTGAATTCAACGCGCATTGCGCGCGGCTACGGAACCATCGTCGAACTGCCGGACCGGGTGAAGCAACTCAATGGCGGCGTCCGTTCGGTAGCGCAGATCAGCATTTGCCCGCAACCGAGGGAGAATTTCTTTCTGAAGGAAATTCTCAAGTTCTCGAACAAGGACGAGGTTACGAAACAACAAACGCGCGCGATGCGCATCCGCGAGAAAACAAAGGAGCAGGCGCAGTATAAAAGCGTGTCGCTCAGTTGGTGGGTGTCGCCGCCACTTCAGGCGTTCCTCGACGGGCAGATCTATTCCACGCACAATGTGAAGACGCGAAACTGCATACTTTCGCTGCTTCAGGAAACCGAGGCGGGAAAAGCCTGCCAGTAGCATCATCCATCCCGGCTTGGCGTTGTCAGGCCGGGAGCTGATTAACGGCCGCTCCAGTCCGGTTTGCGTTTCGCGAGAAACGCCGCCATGCCTTCGCGGAAGTCCTCGCTCATGTAGCACATGAGGATCAGATCCTGATCATCGGCCTGTCGTTTCGCCGCCAGAACGCGCCGCAAGCCTTCCTTGGTGGCGCGAAGCGTAAGCGGCGCAAAGCTCGCGATTTCGGCGGCGAGTTCCGTCGCGCGTGCATCGAGGGCGACGCGGTCGGGAACGACCTCGTTCAGAAGGCCGATGGCGAGCGCTTCATCCGCCTCGATCAGCCGCGCGGTGAGGATCATATGCTTGACCCGCGCGACGCCGATCAGCGCCGAAAGCCGCGCGAGGTTCGCCACCGATAGGCAGTTGCCGAGCGTGCGCGCGATGGGAATGCCGAACTTCGCGTTTACCGTGCCTATACGCAGGTCGCAGCACGCCGCGATCGCGCCGCCGCCCCCGGTGCACGCGCCAGCGATGGCGGCAATGGTCGGGACGCGGCAGGTTTCGATGGCTGAAAGCACGCGCTCCATGAAGCTTTCGTAGCCGATGGCGTCTTCCGGCTTCTGGAACGCGCGAAACAGCGAGATGTCGGTTCCGGCGGAAAACGCCCTGTCGCCCGCGCCCGTAATTATGAGCGCTCGCACCGACGAATCCGCGTTCGCGGTTTCGCACGCTTCCGCGAGTTTCTCGTACATCTCGAACGTGAAAGCGTTGCGCGCCTCGGGACGGTTGATCGTGATGCGCGCGATGCCGTCCTCAACCGTAAGAAGCAGGGTTTGATCCGGGGTTTCGGTTGTCATGCCGTCTCGCTCATGTCCGTGATGCTCGCGAATCTCGCATTCGCGGCATCACCTTGACGGATATCAGCTTCCCTGTCACGACCCCCCGCGATGCGGTGACGAAAGTACGACCCGATATCATCGTGTGGAGAAGCTCACCACCAGGCCATGCGGCGCATCACGGTGTCTTGCTTGATCAGCCAGTGATACAGCGCGCCTGCTATGTGAAGCGCGATCAGCAATACGAGGATACCGGCGCCGATCTGGTGCGCGGCGGCGAGGTTTTCCACCACGGGCTTGGCCTGCGGGCCGATCAGCGTCGGCAAATTGAAGAGGCCGTAGAAGCTCACTGGCCGGTCCGCTGCCTGGGAGAGGGAAATACCGATCAGCGGCTGCGCGATGAGCATGAGATACAGCGCGTAATGGTTCAGCCGGGAGCCGATCCGGATCAGCGCCGGCTGATCGTCGAGCATGGGAGGTTCGTTGTTAAAGCGCACGAGCAGGCGGATCAGCACCAGAAACAGGATGAGCGCGCCGGTCGCCTTGTGAAGGCTGTAAAGCTGGCCGCGTATCGGATCTTCAGGGGCGATGCCCTTCGTCATGTAAGCGCCAAGCGCGAGCATGAAAAAAGCAAGGATTGCAATCGTCCAATGGAAGGTGCGGGCCCACGGCCCGTAACGAAAATTCATTGCTTGCTCCAGTTCGTTTCTTCCTGAAGCGGGAGCGATGAACGCAGCCGTCCGCACCCGCCAAGGACGACGCCCGTTTTCCCGATTGAGACAATGTTCGGGTTGACGGACGACCGAGCGCCGCGTTCGATGTGTAAAGACACGTTCGAGCCAGAGCGGTTCCAAAGAAACTGGAATTCGTCTAAGTCGCGATCAGCCTCGCATCAGGGAGGGGAGTTGATGTCGCCGGAGCTTATTCCTTTCGTCATCCTCACGATTACCACCACCGCCGCCGCGCTCGGGCTCTATCTGTTCGCCCTGTTTCTGCAACGAAGGCGCCCCGCAAAGCTCATTCTCGGCGCGCATATTCTTCTCGGCATGGCGGGGCTGGAGCAGGTCGCGGTCCTGATCCGGGGAGCCGGACCAAGTGGCGCGGCGGCGGCGGGACAATTCGGCACGGCTGCCGCAGGATTATTCGCGCTTTCGCTCTTTTCGGGGTTCGTCGCGCCGATTGTCGCCCAACGGTCGAAGCAGGGGGGCGTCGCGCTGCTCTATTCGCATGTCGGGCTCGGCCTCGCGGGCTTCGCCTCGCTTCTCGTCTGGTTCGGATCGTTCGCGATGTGACCGTTCCCTCTCCGGCTTCACCGGAAGAGGGGCGGGGTGAGGGGCGCGCTCGCCGATCACATGCGATGCCCCTTGTCGCTTATGCTGCGCGTCGGACCGATGGCCCGGGCGGCAGCGGATCGTGGGGTCTGCCGAGATCAGGAGCCGTAATAAAAGGAGGCGAGGTTTTTGGCTGAGCCGGTGAGCGAGTTGACGGCGCTGGTCAGGGCCGCCGCCTCGGTCGAAGCGGCCGAGAGGAGCGTGCTGCTTGTCGATGAGGCGCTCGATGTGGCTGCGCTCGTGAGCGAGTTCGCCGCGTTCGCGCCGAGTGTCGCCGTCTTGTAGAGGTTGTTCAGCCGGGTCTGATAGGCATCCGAAAGCGACGTTTGCGAGTAGTCTTGCAGCGCGGCGAGCGTGTTGCCCGACAGCCCCATGCCGCTCGCCGCCGCTGACGACTCGATCTTGCTCAGGCCGTAATTCACGCTCGCGGTGAAGCCGGGATCGGTCTGGAAACTCTCGTAATAGGACGTTTGCGCAGCCGAACCGTTCGCGCCGGTCGCGTTGTTGAAGAGCGTGAGCGCGTTCGTGCCCGCCGTGAGATAGGGCTCCTGATAGCTTACCGCCTGATCGTAACGCTTCTGCTGAAGCGCGGCTGCCTCCTTTGCGGCCTTCGCCGTCGTCTGCGCACCGAGATAGGAGGCCGCCGCCGAAGTTGCGCCGTCGAGGAGGGCCGTTACTGCTGCTTCTGCCATGGAAGATCCTTTGCGTAGACTGTTTCGAGGGGCTGGAACTGAAGCCGTTCGAGCAGCGTGAGCGTGCGCGGCGCGCGCCCGGCCACGATGAGCCGCGTGGCGCCCTTTTCCCTCGCCCACGCCTCGAAGGCGCGGAGAAGAGATGCGCCGTGGCCGCGCGCGCCGGGCAGCGCGTACCACGCCGTCTTGAACGCGGTCGGCTCGCCCGTGAGGTAATGCGGTGCGATCATGCCCGCGAGGACCGCCACCGCCGGCTCCTTCGCCGCCAGCAGAACCCGGTTCGGCTCGCAAACCTGCGCGAAGGCGAAGCGGGCGAGCGCGCGCGGATCGGCGCGGCGTCCGCCTTCCTCGGCGTAAAACCGCAGGGCCAGTTCCACGAAGCGGGCGACGTCGGCCTCGCCCGCCTGGCGCACGACGCCGCTCATGTGGCGAGCTTGTTCTGCGCGCGGAGCACCGCAAGCAGCGAATTGATCGTGGCCGATGCTTCCGACGTTGTCGGTTCGAGCGGCACGTTCGCGATGGCTCTGCCGCGCACGAATTCGATGCTCTCGAAGAAATCCGCATATTGCTTGTCGAGCTTGCCCGTCGCCGGGTCCACGATATAAGGGTGGCGGGGGGCGTAGGTCGTCGTCTTGGCCATGCTGTCAAGCTCCGTCGGCAAGGCGTAGGTCGAGAGCTTGCCCGCGATCCAGTGGCCGTAAGCCCAGTTCGCGGCGTCGCTCCAGACCCACCAGAAGAGCGGAAAGTGCGGATAGGGCCGCGCATCCCACGTGTAGATCATGATGCGGGACACATCGACCATGCGGCCGTCATAGACCGTGCTTTGCGGGTTGTTCTCTTCCTCGAAAGCGCCGTCCGTCTCGTCGAAGAAGCGCAGCATGGAATGCAGGTGACGGCGCTGGATGAGATTGTCGGGCAGGCCGGTCGAGTAATATGGAACGGCGCTTTCCGCCGATTTCGGGTCGTAGAACACGTTCGGCTGGTTCGAACCCTTATCGATGGACGGGCAGCCGAGTTCGGTGAACCAGAACGGTTTCGAGCATGGCGCCCACGCCGTTGGCTCCGCCGCCTCGACGCCACCGTGGCGGCTGTAATGCGGGTTCGACCACCAGCCCCAGATGTCCTTGTAGCGGTAGATCCACGGCTTGTTGGAGCCGCCATCGGTGATCGGCGACCGCACCTGCGCGTCGCGGTCGGCGGTGCTGGCGTAGTACCAGTCGTAGCCCTCACCGCCCCTGATGTTGCCCATCAGATAGTCGTAATCGGTGATGGCGGTCAGCGTGCCGTCGTCTTTGAGCGCGCAGTCGATGTTGGGCGGTGTGTCGCGCCAGTCCGACAGCGGCCAGTAATTGTCGAAGGCGATGGCGTCGATGTTTTCATCCGACCACAGCGGGTCGAGGTGAAAGATCGCGTCGCCGGAGCCGTCGGGCGGCTGGTGGGCGAACCATTCGGACCAGTCGGCCGCGTATGATAGCTTCGCGCCCGGCAGGATCGCCTTCACGTCCGCCGCCAGTTGCTTCAGCGCCGCCACGAACGGATAGCTGCCGCCCACGCCGCGCAACCATGTGAGGCCGCGAAGCTCCGTGCCGAGCAGGAAGACATCGACCCCGCCCGCGTCGGCGCAAAGCTGCGCATAATGCAGCACGAACGCCCGATACTGCTGCACGAATGCCGCGACTTCCCCCTCGACCCCTGCCGACTTGTCCGCCGTGCCGTAAGCCTTGGTGATGCGCCCGCGCCAGGGATAGACCGATTGTCCGGTCCCGCCCCAATACGGGTCCGGCAGCGTATTCCCCGCCGGGATGTCCATCAGGATGAACGGCGTGAAGGCGACTTCGAGCTTGCGCGCCTTCATGTCCTTGATGCAGTCGATCAGCGACGTGTCGTCGGGTGTGCCGCCGAAGGCCGCGTTGTCGTCCACCTGCGAGACGACATGCGCCTCGCCGCGTGACATGCCAGCGCAACTCCAGGGGTGCGGCATGGTCTCGAAGCTCGCGCGCGTGACGCCCGGCATGAGCTTGCACTCGCCCGCGCGAAGGTCGGTGCCGTACCACGACACGAACAGGTTCACGAGGCCGACATTCGGCAACTGGCTTTGCATCAGGTCCAGCGAGGTGCGCCAGTCGCACGCGGCATTGCCGATGCGCCCGGCCTTTTTCGCGGCGGCATAGGCGATGAGCCAAGCCTCGCGGTCATAGATGCTGAAGCCGTTTTCGGTCGCGACATATTCCGCGCCGGTCACGATCTGGTCGCGCACGACCTCATAGGGCGCATAGGCGAACTCGGTCGCGGCGGGGATCATGGTCACGGCGCGGATGGCGCTGGCGTAGGCGGTCTCGTCCGCATCGAAGCCCTTGTCGATCCAGCCTTGCGCTGCAAACTCGCGGATGAGCGCGTTCGCCGTGGCGGCCACCTCGGTCCATGAGGCGTCGCTTGCCAGATCGGGGATGGCGGGGCCCTTGCGGCCCTTGAATTTGGAGAGGAAGGCGCGCGTGTTGTTGTCCACGCGGCCCTTGCCGTCGACCGAAAAGCCGAACGGGCTGAACAGATTGTCCTTTCCGCTCATGTCGCGGCCCTCACGGTGCAATGGCGCGCACGCGCGCTTTGGCCGACAGGATGCCGCGCATCACCGGTGACGATGACGCGAGGCGAAAGGTGCGCCCGCCGCGTGGCGCCGCGCCGAGTTGATGGAAGCTCGCCACCGTGAAGCGCTCGCCCACGCGGCCGAGCGCGGCGACGCGCCCGCCGGTCCATGTCGTGCCGCCGTCGTCAGACCAGTCGAGCATGAGCTTCGGGTCGGCCGCCTCGTTGTCGTCGCTCGTGATGCCGACGCCGGGGATGATGTCGACGTCGAGTTGGTCGACGATCAGGCCGTTCGGGAAGGCGTGCAGCGGCGCGGACTGCGCGACGAACAGGTAAGGCTGGCCGCTCTCCGTGTAAGACGCGTCGTCGAGCACGTGCAGACTCGCGTCGAGGCTCGAACCGATCACCACCTTGCCGTTGAAGGAGGCATGCCCGCGCGCCGTCCAGTATTCGAGGTCGCCGCTCGCGCGCTCATGCCAGAGCCCCGTCGCGACATCGAACTCGAACGTCCAGTACGCGCTTGTGATGGCGTAGAAATCGTGGCCGTTGAAATGCGTGTAGACGGCGTAGAGCGCGCGCCGCTCCTCCCACGACAGCGCGGCGATGGCGCGCTCGATGGCGTGTGTGGAGATGCGGACCGGCTCCGAGCCGGTGAGTTGCCGGACGACGCCGTTGTGGTCCACGAAGAGCAGCGAATCCGCCACGCTCGCGACCGTGTGCTCCGCGATGCAGCCGATGTCGATGTCGGCGCGGATCGGCGCGAAGGCGAACGGCGTTGTGCCTGCGTTTTCCCAGATCTCGAGGCTGGCCTCGCCGAGCGCGATCAGCGCGCCGCGATGGGTGACGATGCGGCGTAGCCCGTCCGAGCGGCTCGTGGCCGTGGCGAAGGACAGCGCGTTCACCGTCTCCGCGTCGTTCAGCGCGGTGTGAAAGATGCGCCCGTCCGCGATGGAGAACACGAGATAGCCGTCCAGGAAGGTCACGCTGTTCGGCGCGGGAAGCGTCGTGATGCCGGGCGCGGCGATGGCGTTCGTCGCGGTGTCGAGCACGTAGTAGACGCTGTCGGCGACGATGCCGACCTTCGGGTCCGTCTCCTGGTTCGCGGCCATGATGACCATGCCGCTGCCCGCGATCTCGCCAGTAACCTCTGTGGCGTTGCCTGCATCGTCGAACAGCGCGGCGCGGGTGCCTGCGATGACGTAAAGCCCCTTGCCATAGACATAGAGCATGCCCCGGCATGGACCGTCGAGGCCGGTATCGCCCTGATCGAAACGGCTCGTGCCCGGCACGGCGTAAACCGGAAGCGAGGACTTCGCCGCCCGTCCCATGGCCTCGGCATAGCCGTTCAGCAGGCGCTGGTTCGACACGAAGCCGCTTTTGTCCTTGTTCGACGTGTGACCGAATTCGACGGAAACCATGACATGCCTCGGAAGCTTGACCGCCACGGCGGTTGACGGGTTGAGAGCGTTTTTCGAGCATGGGGCGGCGGCAGGCGCCGCCCCATGCTTCTATCGGCGCTGGCTCGGTAGCGCGGTGAGCGCCCGGTCCTGCGCGGCGCCCGGCGCGCAGACAAAGGCGGCGAGCATTGCCGCGTAGGCTTTCTTCGCGCGGCTCTGGATCGACGTTTGCGCCTCGATCCCGCTTTCGCTCGCCAGTTCGACCGCGAGCAGCGCTTTCGCCCCTTCCACGAAACAAGGCGGAAGCGGGAAATCGTCGTCGAGGTCGGCGGTCTCGGGCGTCACGCTGCCCGCGACGATGCCATCGGCGGCCCATGCCGACAGCATGCCGCCATAGGCTTGCAGCCCGGCGATGGCGCGCGCCGGATCGAGGTTCGCGCCGAGCGGCAGGACACCCAGCCGCCGATACGCGCCGGTGATGACGTCACGCGCCGTAGTCATGCAGAACCTCGCCGAGCGCCTGCCTGAGCCGCGCTTTCGTCCAGCCGGGATCGACTTTGAGACCGCACTCGGCCGCGAGTTGGAGAAGCCCTCGGCGCGATATGGTTTCGAGGGGCTCGACGTCGGGTGAGGCCGCTTCCGGGGAATCCGCCGCCGCGTCGTCATCGAAAACGACCGGAAAGCGCTGCCAGCCTTCCCCGTGCGGCACGTCGCCGGGATGACCGAAAAGGCGAGCTTCGCCCCTCCGGTACATCCAGAGCCGTGTGTCGAGGTGCATTCACGCGCCTTTCATCAGGCCCAGGCCGACGAGCGTCGCGCGGATCTCGTTCAGGAGCGTGACGATCGCTTGTGCCTGCGCTTCGCTGAAGCCGTAGGGCGCGGCGTTGGTCGGTGCGGCGTCGGGCACGGCAGCCTGCGCGGAGCCGCAGCGCTGCGGCGAGGGCGTGGCGTTGTAGAACGAGATGAGGTCGCTCGGGCTTTGGCCGAGCACTGTGCCGTCGGGGTTGCCGTCGGAGAGATGGCGAACGGGCATGGATGTTCTCCTGATATGAAGCGATTGGCGGCGGAGAAGGGGGCCGGGCCGAAGCCCGGCGCTCGTGGCTTACGCGGCCGAACCGGAAAGGCGCGTGGCGAGGTCGGGGTAAATCGGTTTCACGCCGTAGAGGATGTCGAGCCGCCACATGTTGATGTCGTTGACGATGTCGTAGTCGCAGATGACGCGGATCGAGAGGCCGTTGTAGCTCTGCCGCGCCTTCTTGGCCGCGCCCTCCGGCAGTTCCATCGGCACCATGCAAAGCGCGAACGCGTTCTCATGGAAGACGAGGTTCTGCGGATAGTTCGCGCCCGCGGCACCCGCGAATGTCAGCGCCGCGTTGGCCGCAGGGGCCGCGCTCACGGTCTGATACTGGCTCGAAACAATGATCGCGGGCGACACCTTCACCGCGTCGGCGGTGCCGGTTGCCGTAACGGGCGCCTTCACGACGAACTGCTGGAGATAGGGCAGCACCTGCTTCGTGACGGGACTCACGGCATGGACGCCCGCGATGGTGAAGACGTCGCCGGCATTGAGCGTCGCGCCTTCCGTCAGCCCGTCCACCAGGATCGCCGTCTCGTCCGTGTCCTTCGTGGCGAGCCAGGTCGTTACGCCTGTGTTCGTGACGCCGTTCGCCGACGCCGTGGCCGAGATCACGGGCGT
>NZ_JFZJ01000007.1 GCF_000636015.1 Rhodomicrobium udaipurense JA643 | reverse complement strand
GGGTGCGCCAACTACCCAAAATTCTGCAATGATGAGCTTGAAACTGAAACCGTTTCGGAAGCGGTTCACGGCGCCAATGGTCGGCCTTGCCAGTATCGTTGTCGTCCATATTGCTTCGCCAGTGCGATTTCATTTGTCTTCGGATTTTTCAGATAAGCAAACCACGTAATTTACAAACTCTCCTTGCCTGTCGCCTTGGCATGCGCTTCGCACCTATCACGTATGCCAAGCAGGTTACCCGCATGGAATTCAGGTTCAAACGCGACCGTGCGCGTCGTCTGCCTCGGCGAAGAGTTGACGCCACTCGTGACAAAATCGACCGATGTCGAACTTCGGCACGGCGACGGCTTGTTGATGAAACACGACCAGTATTACGGATAGAGTGCGGATTATTGCTTCCTCTTGACGTCTTTTCGACTATGCCGACTATCCGTGGAAGCCAGCGGCTTTTCCCTCGCGTCAGCGTATCTCGAAAAGCTGACTAATATTTGCTAGGCGTCTATCTGAGACACGCCACGGCAGCACCGCGCGCAGGTTCTCGAATAGCGGATCAGCGTCCACCCTGCGGCGCAAGCATATCGCGAATGCGCTTTTCGAAATCAGTTTGTCTGGACGGCAGGCGCGCCGGTGCCGCGACGGGCTGTTGCTCCGCGACCGAATCCGCCTTGCGGCGAGGGCGCGGCGCGGGCTCCTGCGCGGTGGTCCATGACGACGCTTGCGCGGGCGTCGCTGCCGGCTGCGGCAGGGTCGCTTGGGCGGGCTGGGAGGGCTGTGGCCTGCTCAGGCTTTCGAGCCGCGCGATGTCGGTTTCCATCTTGCGCACCAGCACGGCGCGGACGAACGCCTCGGCGGAGACCGACCGTCGCGCGGCACCTAGCTCGCGCAACGGCCCCGCGATGACGACCTTGACCGGCGGCCACTTGCGGCGGTCGGAACTGACGCCAAGCTGCCACGTGGTGTCGGCCTGCATCGTCGCGAGGTCAAGATCGGCCTGCATGCGAACGGTGCCGTCGCGGAGATTGCGGAAGGAGGCACGCGGAATTTCCAGCGTTCCATCGCGGATGACGAGCGGGAAGCGCAGCCTGCGATATTTGAAGTCGCCCGATTGAAGGGCGTCCTGTGCTTTACGCGCGATGGCGTCTTCCGCGAGCGGTGCGGCTGCCGCCTGCATATCGTCCCCGCTTTTCTGCACGGCGGCGGGAGACAACTTCGCGAGTTGCCCTTCCGAAAGCGCGATCGCCCCCTTGCCGCCGAGCACCGAAATGAGCCCACGCGGACTGAGCCCCTGACCGGACGCCTTGATGATGAACGATGTGCGGCCCAGCAGGAGCGCCGAAATGCTCTGCGCGGGCAACTGCGCCAGATCCGCGTTGGAAAGCGAGAGGTTGGCGGTCGCGGTGACGGCGGGGCCTTTGGCGTCGAGCACGAGCGAACCGGACAACGTGCCGCCGAGCGCCTTGCCGTCGAGCTTGCGGATGTCGAGGCGGCCCTTGTCGAGCACGGCGGAAACCTGCGCGTCGGAAAGCGCGAAGCCGTCGCTGAGTTTCAGCGTCCGCACGCCGAGGGCTATGCGGGCCGAGGTTTCCTCGAACGCTATCTTGTTGAACGGGCGCTCGCTCCACAGCGGAGCCGGGTCGGTCGGCGCGGGTTCGTGAGACGGGGGCGCGAGGAACTGACCGAGCAGCGACGGAAGCGACAGTTGATCGGCGCTCAACGATGCTTCGATGCCGAGCTGTTCGGCGAGGATGGCGGCCAGTGTGCCGTTGATGGAATTCCGCCCCGACTCGGCCTTGAGCTTGGTCGCTTCGATGCGTTCGGGCGTCGCCGTGACGGTCGCTTCAACGCGCAACGGCGCTTTCGTGTCCGCGCCGAGCAGTGCCAGAAGCGACGCCGAGAGGAATTGTTCGGGCGATGGGGCCGTCGCGGAGACCTTGCCCGAGAACGAAGGCTGTTGCTCCTTGATGACCGTTGCGCCGTCGATCTGCGCTTGCACGGGCTGCGTCTTGAGCGCGCCCGAGGTGTCGAAGCGCTGCGATGTGCCCCCGAGGCGAAGGTTCAGTGAGCCGGGCGAGAGCGGTGATGAGGATGCCGGGGCGGCTTTCGGATAGAGAAGCGCGAGGAGCTTGTTGCCATCGGCTGACGATGCGCCGATCTGAGCGGTGAACGGCGTCGTCCGCCAATCGGCGAGATTGCCCTTGATCTGCGCGCGGCCATCGACACGGACATCGCCGAGTGTGCCGGTAATCTGCCCCGCTCCGCCTTGTCCCAGCGCCTCCGCGCCGTAGTTGATCGCGAGCACGGCCGGCGCCATCATCCGCGTTCGCGCGCCAAGCCGTTCAGGCGCTATGCCGAGAGCGGCAACTGCCTGAGCGACCGCTTCGGGCGTGCGCGCCTCGACCCGCCCCTCGAACCGGCCATGCGCCGCGGCTTTCAGCGGCACCACGCCTTCGCCTTGCACCGACAGGCCGTCCAGCGTCTCAGCGCTCAGCTTTGTGACGGTGACAAGGTCCGGATTGAACCTGATCTGCGCCGCGAGGTTCTTCGCATGAATGACGCTTGCATGCAGCTCGCCAGCGGAGAGGCTGATGTCGCCGCTCTTGATGTCCGAAAGGTCTTCGCCGAAGAACGGCGCAAGCTGCGCGAGCGTCCCTTGCCATGCGGATTTCAACGCGTCGGTTGAGAAAGCCTCGGCGTCCTGCGCTGCGTCCGCGCCAGCGAGGATGAATTTGTCGCCCGCAAGAGTTAGCGAAAGTCGGCGCGCCGGTTGGCTGTCAAGCCTGACACCGCCGGTAAAGGGAGAGCCGTCGATGATTCCTGTAAGGTTTTCGAGCGCCGCCACGTTTTCGGAAAGCTTCAGGCCGCCGGTGAAGGCGATGGCTCGCGCGAGTGGATTCTTGCCGCCTGCTTCTGGTGCCATCCAGCGATTGAGCCGCACGAGGTGCCGCGCATCGACGGAGAGCCTGCCCGCGAGTTCCGGCTTGCCGCTGTCGCGCGCGAGCGTGCCGGTAAAGGCGAGCGCCGTATCGCCGGGAAGCTTTGCCCCGGCGTTCGAGAACGTCCAGACGTTGCCGTCGCGCGCCCCTTCGAGCTTCACGCCGTCGATGAAGTCGTCCTTCAGTTGCACATGCTCAGCCGCGAGATCGAGGCGAACCGGCGTTTCGGGATAAAGCCAGAGCAGGCGGTCAGCCACGGCGCGGGTATCGTCCCAGCGCTTCTGCGTGGTGACGGCCCATCCGGCGGCGGGGCTCGCTTTCGCGAGCAACGAATCCGCATCGAGCGATTTAGCCTGAAGGGAAATTGCGGCGGGTGCGTTCCCGGCGAAGGGGATCTTCGCGCGGCCTGCGAGAATCTGCGGGCGGTTCGCGCCGTCGAGCGTCAGCACGAGATCGGAAAGCGCGGCGCTATCGAGATCGACTTTAGCGCGGGCGCTGGCCTGCACATCCAAAGGCGCGCCAAGCCCCGCCGTCTTCGGCGCGTTCAGCGTCAGCGCCCCCTCGAAAGTCGGCGAGAAGCTCGCGCGGAGCACGCCGTCCGCATGCAAGACCGTCTTGCTGGAAAGGTCGGTCGCGCTGCCGGAAAGCTTGATACCGGCGTCTTGCGCGAGCTGGGCCATGAGTCTCAGATCGAAGCGGCGGTCGTCGAAGGTGGCCTTGATATTTGCCCGATACGGCGCGCCGCGCGTTGGCGCGGTGACCTTCCCGTCAATGCCGGAAAGTGTGAGGGGTGCGCCGTGCTCGGGCACAAATGTGAAGCGGCCGCCCTCGACTTCGAGCGAGCGGACATCTGCCGTGAAGGGCAACCCGAGGCCCGCCGTGCTTGCGCCCGCACCGCTGGCACCGCGCCGCGCCGCCTGAACGATGACCACCGGCCGCACAAGCTTCAGGCGGCTCGCCTCGACATGGCCGCCGATCAGCCCTTGAAGGGAAAGCGAGAGATCGAGCGCTTCGGCGCTCAGCGCGAGCTTGTCGCCCGGCGCGGGATCGGTCGCAATCTTCGCGGCGCGCACATGCGGCTCGGGCAGGAGTGCGATGTCGATATCGCCGACGATCCGGATCTTCTGGCCGAACAGCGTCGATGCCGCCTCCTCGATGTCCGGCCGAAGTGCATTCCAGTCCAGAAAAGCGGGCACGGTGAAGGCCGCGCCGATGAGCAGCACCAGAAACGTCGCGAATGTTGCCAGGAGGCGGCCCAAAACGATTCCTCTTTGATCAGGAGTACGAAGAACGCGCGCCGTGCTTCGAGCTTGACGTATCGATCTAAAAGAAGGCTTGCAAGGGGCACGGGCGAAATCGCTCTTTACACAAGCGTCGACCCCGATTCGGATTGTGCCAGATTTCGCCCGCTCACGCGCGTCTTCCAAATCGGCGCAACCAAGACTTCCACAGTTGCGTTGTACAGGGAAGCCGACGCACCGGCCAGCGTCAGAGCATGAACCGCAAAAGTGTTTGCCGGTTGTGCGATCAGATCATGCTCCCTCTTTCCGTGCGGCGTCAAACGGTAAGCGCGCCGCGCTTCGCCGCCTCGTAGCGCTCGGCGATCTTGTCCCAATCGAGTACGGACCACCACGCGCGCAGATAATCGGCGCGGCGATCATTGTATTTCAGGTAATAGGCGTGTTCCCACACATCATTGCCGAACAGCACGCGCTCGCCATCCATCAAGGGCGTGTCCTGATTCGGCTTCGTCGTCAGGCCGAGCTTGCCGTCCCCGTCAACGGTGACGAAAACCCAGCCCGAACCGGTGTGGCTCGCGCCCGCGTTGTTGAACGCAGTCTGAAGATTTTCGAAGCTGCCGAAATCGCGCGCGATGGCTACCGCCAGTTCGCCGGTCGGCTTGCCGCCGTCGCCGCCCATGATCTGCCAGAACATGGTGTGATTGGCATGGCCGCCTGCATTCGTCCGAACCGCCGCGCGTACCGATTCAGGCACCGAAGGCAGCGACGCCAAGATCTCATGCAGCGGCTTCTTCGTCCACGCACCGCCCTTGGACGCCGCCGCCTTGAACTTCTGCACATAGGACGCGTGATGGCGGTCGTGATGAAGCCGCATGGTTTCGCCATCGATGGCAGGCTCGTTCTTGTTGTAGTCGTACGGAAGCGGCGGAAGGGAGAAGGTTCCCCCTTCCCGGTCGAGATGAAAGCCGAGCATCGCCGCGCCTGCTTTCAACATGTTTCCCGTTACTTCGGAGGGCATTCGAAATCTCCCTGAATGGAAAAGCCGCAGGATAGCGCCTGCGGCTTCGTTTCAAGCTGCCTGATGAAAAGCCGCAGACGCTTTGCCTTCGCCTATGCTGCGCAAACTTATCAACACGTCAGTGGCTTTAGTGATCCCCCGATTGATGCGCGCCGTGGGAACCAGACGCATTGGCGGGCACCGCATCTCCGCTCTGGCCGCGCTGGACCCTCACCTCAAGAGCCATCGGGCCGGCCTTGTCGAAAACCAGCGTGAGGGGGAAGGACGTGCCTTCCTCAAGCCGCTGCTTCAGGCCGAAAAGCATGATGTGAAGACCGCCCGGCTTGAATTCGGCGGAAGCGCCGGTTGCGAGCTTCAGACCGCCCGGCACGGCGCGCATCTTGAGAACGCCGTTCTCCTCGACGTGCTCGTGGATCTCGGCCTTGGCCGCGACTGGCGTGGAGGCGGAAACGAGGGTGTCGGCGGCATCGCCCCTGTTGCTGAGCGAGAGGTACACAGCGCCGGTCTTCGCGGCTTCGGCGGTCGGCCGTGCCCACGGATGCAGGATCGAGATGCCGTTTTGCAAATAGGAGTGCGCGGAAGCTGCGGCGACGCCCGAAAGCGCGAGCGCGCCTGCCGCCAGGAGGTGTCTTTTCATGGTGCCGATCCGTTGCGTTCGATGCCGGAACCTGAAGCCATGCGCTCTTTTGTTCTACGCACGCTTTTGTGATGACGGGCAGCAGGAGAGGTCATCAGATGCACAGGGCGCAACATAAGGGCGGCTTCCGCCGCCCATTCGATAGCCCGCAATTGTACGTGAAAGCCCGCGGCTCTACTGCGATAGTTCGCGTGAGCGCCGCGCTGCGGCTGCGATGGCCTCGCGCATGAGTGACTTGAGCCCCTCGTCTTGCGAAAGGACCGCGAGCGCGGCGGCGGTGGTGCCGCCGGGCGAGGTGACATTCTCGCGCAGTTTCGCGGCTTCGAGCGGCGAGCGGTGCATGAGTTCCCCCGCGCCTTCAACCGTGGCGCGCGCGAGCTTCATTGCCATATCGCTCGGAAGCCCGGCTTCCTCGGCGGCATGCGCAAGGCACTCGGCGAGATAAAAGACATAGGCCGGGCCGGAGCCAGAAACGGCGGTCACCGCGTCGAGCTGTCCTTCATCGTCGACCCAGACAACTTCGCCGACAGCGCGCAAAAGCTTGTCGCACAGATCGCGCTGGGCATCCGTCACATTGGCGTTCGGGAAAGCGCCGGTCACACCGCGCCCGACCTCGGCTGGCAGATTCGGCATGGCGCGCACGATGGCCGTGCCCTCGCGGAACTGGCTCGCGATGCCGGACACCGTCCGTCCCGCCGCGATGGACAGCACCACCGTATGCGGGCCGACATGGTTGACCACCTCGGGCAGCACCTCCGGCAGTATCTGCGGCTTCACCGCAAGAACCATGACATCCGGCTCATCTTCGGGGAGCATCGGAATGCCCTTGTCCTGAAGAAGCGCGGTCATTTGCGCTGAAGGTTGCGGCTCGCGTACGGCGATGGCGGTGGGCGGAAATCCTGCACGAAGCCAGCCGCGAAGAAGCGCGCCGCCCATGCGGCCCGCTCCGACGAGAAAGATCGATGAAGTCCGCCCTGTGTCGGTCACGCCTGTCCCTCGGTTTCAAAGATGGTGCTTGCCAACGCGTCCTCCGCGCGCTTTCCAGCCCACACGACGAACTGGAAGGCTTGATAATAGCGCTCGCACGTGTCGATGGCAGCCTGCAAAAGCGCCTCACACTGCTTAGCCGTCGGCTCCGCACCGTTCAGCATCAACCCTTGTCTGTAAAGCAGCAGGCCTTCCGAAGACCAGATGTCGAAATGCCCGAGCCACAATTGCTCGTTGATCAGCACCAGGAGGCGATAGATCTCGGGTATGCGGTTGCGCGGCACCTTGAAGTCGAAAGCGCAGGCCATATGCAGGCTTTCAAGGTCGTCGCGCCAGTTGAACGAGATATGATAATCGCACCACTCGCCCGCTACGGATACCGTCAACTCATCTTCGCTCGAACGCTCGAAGGTCCAATCCTGCACGCACGCAATCTGTTCCACGAGGTCCACGGGGTGTGAAAGTCGGTTGTAATCCTGCCCGGCAGTGGTCATCCCAATTCCCTTCTGAGCTGCGGCGAGAATGTTCCAGACATGCCCCTTTACGACAACCGCCGTAATCGCCCGGTCTCACCGCATATGCTTCCCTGCCTATGAGGTGATCCGCCTGTCACGCGCAATCGCGTCAACACTTTCTCCACGGGGAAAACATCGTGGCAGGGGCGTTAACTTGACAGTGTTGCCAATGTGTCGATTGCGGGCGAGCGCAAGGAGAGACGCCGCGGCGCGTCCGGGCGGCATCTGCGTGGAATACGTGGGCGAACGCTCTCGCAGGCGCGCCTTCTCACGAAGCGACGGCATAAAGTGCCCAGCATCGATTCCGGCGAACCGGCGGCGCAAACCGAGAAGCGGTGCGGCGAGTTGAAGCCGCCGCTCACGCCGTCCGGCTAGATGTAACGCAAGTCCCGAAAGATGCGCGCCGCGTCAGAAAGTTCCGCCGTCAATCGTCGGCGCGCCCTGCAAGCGGGCGACCGCCGCCTCAAGCTCGTCGACGCGCTTTGCAAGGCGCTCATTCTCTTCGCGCGCCTTCAGCGCCATGGCCTTCACCGCCTCGAATTCTTCGCGCTGCGGCAGGTCCATGCTGCGAAAGAAGCGCTCCGCCTGGCTGCGTGCGGCGGTCTCGAATTCCTGCCGCGCGCCCTGAGCCGCACCGGCCGCGTCCGTCATGAACTTGGCGATATCGTCAAAAAACCGGCCTGTCGTCTGCGTCATGTTCGATCCCCGATGGAAAGGTGTTTGCGGCAACCTAATCACTGCGCGTTGCGGCTTCAAGCACGCGCGAGCGCCAAGGATCGCCTCGCCATCCAGTCGCAGCTTTTGCGGGTGGAAAGGCACTTCGATAACAAGGGTTTGCGGCGCTGCGAGATCGGGCGGCGCTCGTTTTTGACGCAAGGGGCCGCAGCCGGGGAGGCGGCGACGGGGAGGCGAGCAAGTGACACGCCTCCCGCAAAGAGCGCTTACGCGCGCTCCAACGCCTGCCGCAGGTCGGCGATGAGGTCGCCCGCGCCCTCGATACCCGCCGAGAGCCGCATCCACCACCACGTAAGCTCGTAGTCTCGATCCTTCGGGAAAGATGCTTTCGGCTTCGTTGCGGAAACCTTCAGGCCATCGGGATCTCGACGCGGAAGCGCTCGATCGAGGCGCGCTTCTCCGCTGCCGGCTCCACCGCCCGGCGCGCCGCTGACCATCACCGCGCTCATGCGTTTTTCGATCAAATAGGATAGGCCGATCATGGGCGCGCTGCGTTGCGGTTGCCGCGACGGCGCCTGACATCGGATCCCCTGCGCCGCTTTTCGGCTTGATTGGCTTTTCCGGGTATCGATTCGGTGAATACGGGCCATCTGCCGTTCGTCGTGGCAGTTGGCGCCGGTTCCACGATAAACGAATCGCTACGAAGTTTGATACAATTGTAAGAATACGTCGCAGGGTTTTCGTAGAACGTAACGTCTTGTCACAGAAACATCGCCGCTGCGGCAACTGAGCAACGGCGCTTGGCAAAAGCTTCTAAAATGCACAGGCTACGAAGCGATTTTACTTTTGCTTATGCCTTCTCATGGATAGCTTTCCGCAGGCACACTCCCATGTGCCGCGTTTTACGATGTGGTGCATGCGTTGGTGCGGGTTCGAACAACGGAAGCAGTCCATGCCGTTACAACGTCTTTCCTCCCGTTTCGTCAGAGCGTCCAGGACCCTTTGCTCGGCCTTGGCCTTGAGCATAGCGTTTGGAGCGCCTGTCAGCGCCGAGAGCCTCAAGGAAGCGTTAACGGCGGCCTATCTATACAATCCGACGCTGAAGGCGGCGAGGGCGCAATTACGCTCGACTGATAACCAGGTTGCGCGCGCCAAGGCGGGCTACAGGCCCCGCGTCAACGCCACGCTTCAGGCTGGCCGTGCCGATACACGCACGCGGTATGACAACAGCGGCGTCGATGCTGGATCGCTCGCTGGCTGCCTTAACGCGAATTGCAGCATAAATTCGGATGGTACGGGGTTGGCGCCCGTTTCGGTTGGCACCCTCAGCAACGTGGAAGCCTCTAACGGTGTCTACAATCCCCGCACGGCGCAGATCGCGGTGCAGCAGAACATATTCGACGGGTTCCGCACTTACAACAACATCAAGGGCGCTGAAGCCGCCGTTGAAGCGGGCCGCGAGGATGTGCGCAATTCCGAGCAGACCATGCTCCTCAACGCGGTAACGTCCTATATGGACGTGGTGCGCGATCAGGCCATCGTTAACCTCCGCCAGAGCAACGTGCGGGTGCTGGCCGAACAGCTCCGCGCCACCGAAGACCGCTTCAAGGTTGGCGAGGTGACGCGCACCGACGTCGCGCAGGCGCAGTCCGGTCTCGCCCAGTCGCAGGCCGACCTGTCCATCGCGCAAGGCACGCTCTATGGCGACCAGGCCCGATTCGCGCAGTATATCGGCCATCCGCCGGGAACGCTTCGCGACCCCGGTCCGGCCACCAACCTCCTGCCGAAGACGCTCGACGAAGCCATCGCCGTCGCCCAGTCGGAGAACCCGTTGATTCTCTCCGCCCTCTTTCGCGAGCGCGCGCAGCAGCATCAGGTCAAGCAGGTGAAGGGCGAACTCCTGCCGCAGCTCACCGTCGAGGCGAGCTATACGAAGGGCGCGCAGACGCAGAGCCCGCTCATCAACCAGTATGACGATGCGCGCATCGTCGGCAACCTCAACATCCCGATCTACGAAGGCGGCGAGGTTTCGGCCCGCATTCGCGCCGAGATCGAGACGCTGTCGCAGCGCCGTCAGCAGATCGACGAAGCGCGCGAAATCGCCCGCCAGCAGGTCAGCTCGGCATGGGGCCTTCTGATCGCCGCGAAAGGCAACGTCGCCGCTGGCGAGGCCGCTGTCGAAGCCACGCGGATCGCACTTCAGGGCGTGCGCGAGGAAGAGCGCGTCGGCCAGCGCACACTGCTGGACGTGTTGAATTCGGAGCAGCAGAACCTGAACGCGCAGGTCAACCTCGTGTCCTTCCGCCGCGACCTTGTCGTGGCGTCGTACTCGGTGCTTTCGGGAATGGGACGCCTCACGGCATCCGATATCTCGCTTCAGGCGGAACTTTACGATCCCACCCGCTATTACAGCCAGGTCAAGGATACATGGTACGGCTGGGGTGCCTCCGTCGAAAGCCAGGAAGACCCACGTGTCGCTCCGGTCGAGGATCCCGGCCTCCTTCCGAGCCAGGATTCGGGCGATGGCCCCGCTTATACCCAAAAACTGCCGCAAATACCGTGAAACGGGTAGCGTAGCCGTTCCGATGAAACTAGCCTGATGCGGCTGGTTTCGAAGGAATAAGTCAAACGCGCCCGCTCACGAAGCGGGCGCGCTCGTATAGGGTGATTGGCATGAACCGCGCAGATCAGGCTCCCGAACCGTCGATGGAGGAGATCCTCGCCTCCATCCGCTCGATTATCGCCGACGACGGTAAACCGTCCGCGGCCGAGAGCGCGCGTGCCGCACCAGCCGGATCTCTCGCAGCGCCCGTCGAGGAGGATGTTCTCGACCTCACCGAGGAACTCGTCTTTCCGGTGGAAAGGGCGGCGGCTTCGACGCCTCCCGTCTCGTCCGCGCCAGAGCAGCCTGCGTTGAATCGGACTCGATTCGACGCACAGCCTGCCGCGTCTGATTCGCGGCACGGCGCTGTTGAGCCGAATCGCCAAGCGGCAGAGCGGGCGGAACCGGAACCCGCAGCCCACACCATCGCGTCCACGCAGGAAGCGCATTCTGGCGCCCGGGCCGCAAGCGCGCAGGCCATGCCGCCCATGGAGCGCGTCGCCGCGCATCTCGCAACGCCGCATCCCGAAGCGCCCCGCCCGGAAACCTATCGCCCCGAGCCCCCCCGTCCCGAAGCCGATCCGCGCGAAGCTCAGCCGCGCCCGGCGCAGGCGACACCGCGCTCGATCTGGTCGCGACGCGAAATGCCCGGCTCGCCAGCGCCCGCTCCCGCCTTGCCCGTGACGCCGCGCGCGGCCGCGGAGCCTCCCGCGAGGCCGCAGAAGCGCTGGGCCGAAGACATCCATATGCCCATTCCTGCCGGAGGTCCGGTGCCGCTCATTCCGCAAGACATCCAACCGCGCGTCGATGAGGCGGCAAAGCTTCAGACCGTTGCAGCGCCGGAACACGAGGCAACCGCAGCAGAGCCGGAAGATTCGGCGATGGCCATGCTGGCCGAACGGCTCGCCCGCGACGCCGTCAGCGCGATGGATGCCGAGGAACTCACGCAGGCCGGCGAAGTCGATTTCGCAGCGCTGGAGGACGAACGGAAGGCCGACGTGACCGAGAGCTTCGCCAGCGCCATCGAGCGCCAAAGCGAGGGCAATTCGGGCCAGCCGCTTCCGAGCTTGCTGGACGAGGTGTTGCGCCACGATTTCCGCCGCGATGCGGAAGAAGACGAGGACGACCAGACGGAGGCTCGCAACGCCGCCGCTGCTTCCGAGCCGGAGATTGCGCACGACGCCCCGGCGGAGTCCGAGGACGCTTCGATCGACGCACCAACCGAGGCTGTCGACACCACTCCGGTTGAAGATGCGGAGCCGGAAGCCGCGCAACCGGTCTTCGAGACGGAGTATTTCCGCGAGATTGAAGAGGCCCGCTCCGCGGATCTCCCCTCGGAAGAAGCGCAGGCCGACGAAGCTGCGACCGACGAGCCGAGCGTCGAGCAAGATCATTTCGAACAGGAGTTTGAGCCGCGTTTCGAGGCTCCCGTGGAGCGCGGTCCGCGACCGGATTTCGCGCCATGGCTGGTGGCGTCGCCGGTGCATGACGAGCCTGCTTCGGCTTTTCTGGCGTCCGAGCCGGAAGCGGAACGGGAACCGGAGCCGCAACCGGAGCCCGCGCGCGAAGAGGCGGAGCCGCCGCTTGCGCAGGCCCGCTTCATCGGCGCACAGCCGTCTTCCTACGCGCAGCAAATTGTCACTGAGCCGTCGCCCTCATACGCGCCGCCGCCGGTCGTCGCGCCGCAAGCGCCCGCTCCCGCTCCCGCGCCGTCTCAGGCCGCCGCGGTTCCGCCAGCCGCATCGGGGCCGCTCGAAGCCGCCGTCCGCGAGATGCTGCGCCCGATGCTGGTACAGTGGCTCAACGAGAACATGCCGCGCATCCTCGAAAGCGCCATCCGCGAGGAAATCGCGTCGCGCGGCGTCTTGCCGAAGCCGGACGATCAGGTATAGGCGAGCGCTGGCTCGCCTTCGCTTGCATCCTCGCGGCTTTCAGTCTGCGATGCACAAGGTAACCCGGCGCGGCCCGCATTAGCGGTTGCCGCGCGCTTGTCGTTTTTCTACATCTACCGGACCTTCAAGCTCATTCAAGTCAGGCGCTCACGCCAATGTTGGAAAAAACTTACGATCACGCCGCCATCGAACCGCGCATGTCCAAAGCCTGGGAGGACGCAGAAGCCTTCCGCGCCGGGAAAGCGCTCGAAGTCAATCCGAAGGCGGAGCCGTACTCGATCGTAATTCCGCCGCCGAACGTGACGGGCTCGCTTCATATGGGCCATGCGCTGAACAACACGTTGCAGGACGTGCTCGCGCGGTTCTACCGCATGCGCGGTCGCGACGTGCTCTGGCAGCCCGGCACCGACCATGCGGGCATCGCCACGCAAAGCCTCGTCGAGCGCCAGTTGGCGGAGAAGCAGGAGCCGTCGCGCCGCGACCTCGGCCGCGAGGAATTTCTGCGCCGCGTCTGGGCGTGGAAGGAGCATTCCGGCGGCACCATCGTCAACCAGCTGAAGCGGCTTGGCGCGTCGTGCGATTGGTCGCGCGAGCGCTTCACCATGGACGAAGGGCTGTCGCGCGCCGTCGTCAAGGTTTTCGTCGACCTCTACAATGATGGGCTGATCTACAAGGACAAGCGGCTCGTCAACTGGGACCCGAAGCTGCAAACCGCGATCTCCGATCTTGAGGTGCTCTCGGTCGAGAAGAAGGGCAATTTCTCGTGGTCTGAGAAGACCGCCGAGGAAAAGCCCTTCGATGCGGTTGCCTTCGGCAAGATCATCGACCGCGATCCGAACGGCCATCTTTACTACTTCAAATATCCGATCAAGGACGCGGAAAACCTCGACCGCAAGTTTGTCGTCGTCGCCACCACGCGGCCCGAGACGATGCTCGGCGACATGGCCGTCGCGGTGAACCCCGAGGACGAGCGCTGGAAGCCCTATATCGGCAAGACGGTCGTCCTGCCTCTGGTGGGCCGCGAAATCCCGATCCTCGCCGACGAGCACGCTGACCCGGAGCAGGGTTCCGGCGCGGTGAAGATCACGCCCGCGCACGACACGGACGACTTCGAGGTTTGGAAAAGGCACCGCGCTGAGATCAAGGCCGCCACCGGGATGGATGAGCCGATCAACCTCTTTGATGCCGAAGCCAAACTAAAGATAGCGGGCAATCCGGGTCTTAAGCGAGACAAGCCGACACCCTTGGAGTGGAACTTTTTGCTCGGCCTAAACGCTCTTGATCGTTTTGAGGCGCGGAAGAGCGTTGTTGTCCGTCTTGCACAGATGGAACTAGTCGAGAAGATCGAGCCGCACCTGATGAAGGTGCCTTATGGCGACCGCTCGAATGTCGTCATTGAGCCGTATCTGACCGACCAGTGGTATGTCGACGCGAAGACGCTGGCTCAGCCCGCGCTCGCCGCCGTCCGCGAGGGCAAGACGCGCTTCGTGCCGGAGAACTGGCGCACCGTTTATTTCCAGTGGCTGGAGAACATTCAGCCGTGGTGTATTTCGCGCCAGCTCTGGTGGGGGCATCAGATCCCCGCTTGGTATGGACCGGCTATGCTTCCGCATCCAGCCGTAGATCCGGGTAAATTCACTCAGTCTTTTCTCTTCGTCGCTCACAACGAAGAAGAAGCTATTCAACAAGCCGAAGAAATTTACAATTCAGGACCATTGGGGGATCTAGGGATCAAAATTTCCATCGCCGGTGATCGGCAGGAAATGGAGGATTCCATAAAGAACGCGAACCAAACAAGGATGTTGAAGATTGTTCGCGACGAAGACGTGCTCGACACGTGGTTTTCGTCCGGGCTGTGGCCGTTCTCGACGCTCGGCTGGCCCGACGAGACGCCGGAACTCGCGCGCTATTACCCGACGTCGGTGCTCGTCACCGGCTTCGACATCATCTTCTTCTGGGTCGCCCGCATGATGATGCTGGGCCTGCACTTTAAGAAGGAGGTGCCGTTCCGCGACGTCTACATTCACGCGCTCGTCCGCGACGAGAAGGGCGCAAAGATGTCGAAGTCGAAGGGCAACGTCGTCGATCCGCTGAGCGTCATGGACAATTACGGCGCGGACGCGCTGCGCTTTACCATGGCGGCTATGGCGGCGCAGGGGCGCGACGTGAAGCTCTCCATGCAGCGCATCGAGGGCTACCGCAACTTCGCGACGAAGCTCTGGAACGCCGCGCGGTTCTGCGAGATGAACGGCTGCGTGCGCAAGGAGGGCTTCGATCCGGCCGCCGTGAAGCTCACGCTCAACCGCTGGATCTACGCCGAGTCGCAAGCGACGGCAGCCGCCGTTACCGAAGCCATCGAGGCGTACCGCTTCAATGACGCGGCGGGCGCGGTGTACCGCTTCGTGTGGAACCGTTTCTGCGACTGGTATCTCGAATTCGCCAAGCCCGTCTTCATGGGCGACGACGAAGCCGCGAAGGCCGAGACGCAGGCGATGGCGGCCTGGGCGCTCGACGAGATCCTGAAGCTTTTGCATCCGTTCATGCCCTTTGTCACCGAGGAGCTTTGGACGGTGACGGGCGAAGAAGGGCCCGCGCGCGAATCGCTGCTGGCGCTGGCCTCATGGCCGTTGCCCGCGCGCGACACCGATGCCGCCGCGCTCGCCGAGATCGACTGGGTGATCGACCTCATCAGCGAAATCCGCTCGCTGCGTTCCGAAATGAATGTGCCCCCCGCGACGCTCCTGCCGCTCACTCTTTCCGGCGCGACGGAAGACACGAAGGCGCGCGCCGCTCGCTACGAGGCGTTCCTGAAGCGCATGGCGCGCCTGTCGGACATCGGCTTCGCGGATGTACCGCCGCAAGGCTCGGCGCAGTTCGTGCTCGGCGAGGCGACCATGGCGCTGGCGCTGGCGGGTGTGATCGACATTGCGGCCGAGCGCGAGCGGCTGAAGAAGGAGATCGGCAAGCACGAGTCGGAGATCACCAAGATCGACGCGCGATTCGCGAACGAGCAGTTCGTGGCGAAAGCGGCCGAAGAAGTGTTGGAGGATAACCGCGAGCGCCGCGCCGAGGCCGAAGCCGCCGCCGAGCGGCTCAAGGCGGCGCTTCAGCGGCTTGCTAACGTCGCCTGACGGGACCGGCCGCGCTGGGATGCGCCATCAGAACGGTTATGCAGGACGCGACGGTGCCGCCCGCTTGCGTCCTGAGGCGAATACTTGCGGCTTCGCAAATCTTCGCTTCTCGCCGCGCGGCCCGGAACGACTGTAGGGTTTTAGGAATGCCGACATTTTCTGTCGCGCGCGCCATCCGACTCGTGTCGGCGCATTTCGAGTCGCGCCCGGCCGCGCAGAAAGATTGCGCCCCCTGGCTTCTGGATGGCGAACGAGGCCGGAGCGGCGGTGCGCCTGCATCAAGGCTCCGTTGCGGTTTAGTCAGGGCTCGGCGGACGGAAGCTCCGTTTCGCCCCTTTTCGTTGGCTTAAGTTTATCCGCGAAGAAAAAGCTGACTGAACAGGATGCGACGTTCGCATTTTTATGACTGTTAAGCCGCCGCACATAGGTGTAAGGGGTGCCGCGCCATTCGCCCGAAGGGATCGGGTAGCGCGTCGTCAGCAGACGACGGCAATCGAACAGAATTCGCGGGAACCGCTCGGCACAAACCGCCTGGAAACAAGATTTCTCGGCACGGTGTTCGCGCGGTCGGAAACCAATGCAGAAGAAACCTTTCTACAAGATACTTTATGTCCAGGTTCTGATCGCCGTCGCCATCGGCATTTTGCTTGGTTACTTCTACCCCAATCTCGGCGCTTCGATGAAGCCGTTCGGCGACGCCTTCATCAGGCTGGTGAAGATGATCATCGCGCCGGTGATTTTCTGTACCGTGGTGGTGGGTATCGCCCAGATGGGCGACGTGAAGCGCGTGGGGCGCGTCGGCGGTAAGGCGCTCATCTACTTCGAAGTGGTGTCCACCTTCGCGCTGGTTCTTGGCCTGATCGTCGCGCGTACCGTCCAGCCGGGCGCCGGCTTCGATGTCAACGTGCAGTCGCTCGACACGAAAGGTGTGACATCGATCACATCGCAGACCGGGCACACCTCGGTTGTCGACTTCCTCATCCACATCATCCCCGACACGATCTTCTCGGCGCTGACGAGCGGAGAAATCCTCCAGGTGCTCTTCATCTCGATCCTGACCGGCTTTGCGCTGAGTGCGATGGGCAAGGAGGGCGAGCCGGTCTTGAAGGGCATTCGCCTGGTGGAACACCTCGTGTTCAGCATCGTCGGCATGATCATGCGCTTTGCGCCCATAGGCGCGTTCGGCGCGATGGCGTTCACCATCGGCGCTTACGGCGTGCAATCGCTCGGCAATCTCGTCGGGCTGATCCTCACCTTCTATTTCACGGCGTTCCTGTTCGTGAGCATCGTGCTCGGCCTTATCGCAAAACTCGTCGGTTTCAACATCTTCAAGCTGTTGCGGTATCTGCGCGAGGAACTGCTGATTGTGCTCGGTACGTCGTCGTCGGAAAGCGTGCTGCCCGCGCTGATGCGCAAGATGGAGGCGGCCGGTGCATCGCGCCCGGTGGTGTCGATGGTGGTCCCGACCGGCTATTCCTTCAATCTCGACGGCACGAACATCTACATGACGCTAGCGACGCTGTTCATCGCGCAGGCGACGAACACGCATATAACGCTCCAGCATGAACTTCTCATCCTCGGCGTCGCCATGCTGACCTCGAAGGGCGCGGCGGCGGTGACGGGCGGCGGCTTCATCACGCTCGCGGCCACGCTTCAGGCCGTGCCGGAGATCCCCGTCGCGGGGATGGCGCTGCTCCTCGGCGTTGACCGCTTCATGTCGGAATGCCGCGCGCTCACCAACTTTATCGGCAACGCGGTGGCGACACTCGTTATCGCGCGCTGGGAAGGGCAGCTCGACATTCAGAAATTGCATGCAGCGCTCGATAATGGCGGCGTGCCGGTCGAAGCTGGGCCGGTGGAGGTGGCCGTCGAGCCACGCCGATCCGAGGTGTGACGTACAACGTCGGCGGGTGGCAGGCATTCCGGCCCGCATGCAACGCAATCGGGACGGAGGCAGGGCGAAGGCTTATACCTCTGTTTTTCTATGAGTTTTCGGCGGCTCGTTCGCGCCTTCAGCCCCGCGCCGCCGCCTCTTTCGCCGCTTGACCTTGCTCGTGCCTTGCCATCGCCCAAGTTCGGCTGTTGTTTTCATCAACGCTTAACCATCCGACATCAAGGGAGCGGTCTTTTCGGACGCGCTCCGCTGAGGGGGATTCTCGGAAAATGCATACAGTTCGTTATCGGTCTCTCTGTCTTGCGATCATCGGTGCTGCGGTCACGGTGCCGCTCGGCGCCAACGCCGCCGACATCTATCGCGCGCCCGCGCCCACCACATACGCGCCGCCGCCGCCGATCGTTCAGCCCAACACCTGGGCAGGCTTCTATGTCGGCGTCAACGGCGGCTACGCCTGGGGCGCTGGCGACGACGATACAATGCGCGGCGACGTCTCAGGCGGTTTCGGCGGCGGTCAGATCGGCTACAACTTCCAAAGCGGCAATTTCGTCTACGGCCTTGAAACCGACCTTCAGGCCGGGCGGATCACCGGCAAGTCCGACGACTACGCGAGCAAGGAGAGCACCGACTGGTTCGGCACGCTGCGCGGCCGCCTCGGTTACGCCTTCGGCAACACGCTGCTCTACGGTACGGGCGGCTTCGCTTATGGCGGCGTGAACCAGAAGCTGACCTATGCCGACGTCCTGTTCTCGAACGACGATACGCGCACCGGCTGGACCGCTGGCGCGGGTATTGAATACAAGGTCTCCGGGAACTGGTCGCTGAAGGGCGAATATCAGTATGTCGACTTCGGCAAGGAAGATCTTTCGAGCGCCGCGGGCACGATCGAAGGCCCGGAGACGTCCTTCCACACCGCCAAGATCGGCCTGAACTATCGCCTCGGCAGCAGTTCGAGCTACGAGCCTTTGAAGTAGACAGAGCCTCATGACAAGCGGCGGCGTCCACGCCGCTTGTCGCACGCCTCAAGCGACGGGTAAGACGCTCGACATCGTCTTACCCGGTGGCGGAAAACCGCCGCTTCACGCGCTCGGCCGCGCTGTCCACGATGGCGTTCACGGCGGACGTCTGTTCCGCATCGCGAATGGCCTGCGTCAGCGACCGCTGACCGGGCAGACGCTGCGCCTTCACAACCTCTTCGAGCTGCGAACGGTCGAGTCGCCCCAGAAAGGCGCGCGCCTCCTGCTCGCGGCCGCCCATCACCGCCGCCTCGATATGGCATTCCAGCGGATCGAATGTCACGCCGTCCAGCATGGATGGGCTGTCCGGTGTGCCTCTGGCTAGGGGCGAT
This sequence comes from Rhodomicrobium udaipurense JA643, assembly GCF_000636015.1. Lineage (GTDB taxonomy): Bacteria > Pseudomonadota > Alphaproteobacteria > Rhizobiales > Rhodomicrobiaceae > Rhodomicrobium > Rhodomicrobium udaipurense. The sequence continues at coordinate 42,478 of NZ_JFZJ01000007.1, read as the reverse complement.
GGGGGATTCCACGTGGATGGAGCGGGCGCTACGCGGGGCGGCGACGCGGGCGGATATGACGGGGCCGGAGACGCCCATGGCGGCGGCGGCGGCGACGACGCACGGCGGGAGGGCGCGAACCGGCGGGCGATGGTTTCGGCGTTCGCCTCGGCGGCGGCGCGGTCGATGATGCTGTGGAGCGACGCCTCGACCTGCCGGGCGAAAGCGGGGTTCGTCGCGGCCTCTTTGGCGATGGTGTCGAACAGTGCGCGCAGCTTCAGGAGCAGCGCCTTTGTCTGCGCTTCACTCATGCTGCGGCCTCGCGCTCATAACGCGTGATGATCGAATCGACGGTTTCGCCGCAGAGCGCGCGCACCACGCTTGCCGCCGAACCGTATTTCTCGTCGAGCGAAAGCGGCTCGCCGCGATATTCAAAGGCTTCGGCGATGCCGTCGTCCTGCGGGATCGCGGTGCGCATAACGGGATGCGCGGCGGCGACATTGCCGTAATGCAGGCGCTGGAAATTGCCGTCGCGCCAAAAGTTTACGAGCCCGATATAGCGGCGCTTTTCCTTCGGGACCGAAAGCACGGTGTGAAGGTCGCTGCCTTCTTCGATCACCGTCGATATCCGGTCGATGGCGTAGCTCGACACGAAGTCCGGGCGGAACGGCACGATCACCTTGTGTGCAATCCGCAGCGCGGCCCGCGCCGAGAAGGAAAGGCCCGGCGGGCAGTCGAATATCACGACATCGAACGCATCGGCGAATTCCTCAAGCATCGTGCCGAAGCGCGAAATGATGCCCTGCTCGGCGGCATGGAGGTCTTGCCCGGCGCGCGCGCGGTTGTGCAGAAGCTCGTTCTCCACGTCTTCGAGGTCGAGCGAGCCGGAGAGCACCGAGAGTTGGCCCACCGGCGCTTCGATGTCGCCCACGTCGTGCAGGATGAACTCGTCCGGGCGCAGGCGCGGGCGGTCGTAGCGCTCATTGACGAAGTCGGCGATGGTTTTCTGGTCGCGCCGCGCCCAGTCCCACTTCTCGCCGCCGGTCAGGATGATCGAGGAATTGCACTGCGTGTCGAGATCCACGACAAGCACGCGCTGCTCCCCCGTCGCGGCGAAGCCATGCGCGAGCATGGTTGTGATCGTCGACTTGCCCACGCCACCCTTGCGGTTGGCGACTGTCAGTAGGATGCCCATCGCGCCCTCTCTTTACGAGACACCTCCGGCGCGCATACGCGATTCGGTCAGCCGAGACGTGTCGTTAAGGTTCGCGCGAGCCAAGTGTACACAACTTACGCCCGCGGGTGCGCTTTCGAGTAAGCCTGAAAGAGGCGGTCGCGGTCAACCGCCGTGTAACCCTGGGTAGTCGAAAGGCTGGCATGTCCCAGCAATTCCTGGATCACGCGGAGGTCCGCGCCCCGGCTCAGGAGGTGGGTTGCGAAGGAGTGGCGCAGTGCGTGCGGGGTGGCGGTCGCGGGCAGGGCGAGGTTGGTGCGCAGGCGCGCGAGGAGAAGCTGCACGATGCGCGGATTGAGCCGCCCGCCCTTCACGCCGACGAACAGCGGCCCCTGTGGCTCAAGCTTGTGCGGGCACTGCTCGATATAATCCGCGATGGCGGTCTGCGCGACGGGAAGCACCGGCGCGAGGCGTTCGCGGCCGCCCTTGCCCTTGATGCGCAGCACATCGCGCGGCCCGAGCGGCGCGTCCTTGCGGTTGAGGCCGAGCGCCTCGGAAATGCGAAGGCCCGAGCCGTAGAGCAGCAGCAGCACAGCCTGATTGCGCGCGCCCGTCCATGGATGCGCGGAGAGCTCGCCGTCGAGCGCCGCCTCGTCGACCACCTCCTTAGCCTTCGCTTCGGTGACGGGCTTCGGCAGGCGGGGCGGCAGCTTCGGCAGGGCGACGGCGAGGATGCTGCGGTTTTGCAGCGCGCCTGTCCGTTCGAGCGTGCGGAACAGCGATCGCAGCGCCGAAAGCGTGCGCGAGAGCGAGCGGCTTTGCGCGCCATCGTCGCGCCGGTCGGCGAGGAAGCTGCGGAAATCGTGGGGCGTCAGCGCGTTCAGCCGCGCGAGCGTAACGGGCCGTGCGTCCTTCCCCGCGAGGTGGGCGAGGAACTGCCGCGAGTCGCGCTCATAGGCTTCGAGCGTGTTGTCGGCATAGCGGCGTGCGTCACGAAGGTAGGCGAGCCAGCCCGCCACCGCATCGCGGACGTCGGGCGCGGTGCAGGTTTCGGGGCCGTAGGCATCGTCGCAATCCGATCCGTCCGGGTGGGCCAGGTCGTCAGGCGCGAAAATGCCCTCTCCCTCGACGGGAGAGGGCTGGAGCGCGGAACGCTCCTCCAGGCATGCGTCAGACGGTTCGCAGGTCGTCATCGTTGAGGATCGTCTGGCCCGTCTTCGCCCAGTCGGAGACGAAGGTCGCGAGACCCTTCTCGGTGAGCGGATGATTGACGAGCATCTTCATGATGGAGGGCGGAATGGTGGAAACGTCGGCGCCCGCGAGGGCTGCTTCCGTCACGTGGTGTGGACTGCGCAGCGAGGCGGCAAGGATCTCCGTGCCGAAATCGGGGTAGTTGTCGTAGATCTGCCGAATGTCGCGGATCAGGCCCATGCCGTCCTCGCCGATGTCGTCGAGGCGGCCGACGAACGGCGACACGAAGCTCGCGCCAGCCTTCGCCGCCAGCAGCGCCTGATTGGCGGAGAAGCACAGCGTCACGTTCACCATCGTGCCTTCATTCGCGAGCGTGCGGCAGGCCTTGAGGCCGTCCCACGTCAGCGGCACTTTCACGGTGACGTTTTCAGCGATGCGCGCGAGCTTGCGGCCTTCCGCGATCATCGTTTCCGCGTCGGTGGACGACACTTCGGCGCTGACTGGACCGGGCACGAGGGCGCAGATTTCGCGGATCGTTTCGAGGAAGTTGCGGCCCGTCTTGGCGATGAGCGACGGGTTCGTGGTTACGCCGTCGAGCAGTCCCTTTTCCGCGAGGTCGCGGATTTCGGTTACATCGGCCGTATCGACGAAAAATTTCATGGATGGCTCCTTTTGGCGAAGGCGCACTTAAGCCAAGTGCGCAACCTAGCCGGTTCGTGGTTTAGATTCTGTTAATTGCCTTGTTACCCGCGCTTAACGCATCCCGGCAAGGAATAAGGGCGCCGTAAACGACCGGTTTGGGCCGAATCGGCGCGACCGGAACGAGATCCAGCCGTTAGCCACATTATCGGCCCCATGTTGCAAACGCGCGATGCCCTCCAAAATATAGGGCGCCACGAGAGAAACCGGAGGTTGCGTGTCCGAGATATCGAGAAGCGGGGGACGGATTCTGGCGGACCAGCTTCGTCTGCATGGTGCGCGGATGATTTTCGGTGTGCCCGGCGAAAGCTATCTCGCGGTGCTGGACGCGCTTTACGATCACGAGCGCGATATGCCGTACATCGTGTGTCGGCAAGAAGGCGGCGCGGCGATGATGGCGGAGGCTTACGGCAAATTGACGGGCGAGCCGGGCATTTGCATGGTCACACGCGGGCCGGGCGCGACGAATGCGAGCGCGGGGCTTCACGTGGCGCGGCAGGATTCGACGCCGATGATCCTCATCGTCGGGCAGGTCGGCCGCTCCATGCGCGACCGCGAGGCGTTTCAGGAGATCGATTACCGGCGCATGTTCGGCGAGGTGTCGAAGTGGGTGGCCGAGATCGAGGAGGCGGCGCGCATCCCGGAATATGTGGCGCGTGCGTTTGCCACCGCGACGAGCGGGCGGCCGGGTCCGGTAGTGTTGGCTGTGCCGGAGGATGTGCTTCGCGAGCGCGCCACCGTGGCCGACGCCTTGCCATACAGTCGCGTGGAAGCGGCGCCGGCCCGTGCGCAGATGGCGGAGTTTCGCAAACGCCTTTCGGCGGCGGAGCGCCCGCTGATGATCGTCGGCGGCGGTGGCTGGGACAAGGACATTGCGCTCAAGGTGAAGGCGTTCGCGGAACACTCGGGTTTACCCGTCGCCGCTTCGTTCCGGCGTCAGAGCTATTTCGACAATACGAGCCCGTGTTATGTCGGCGACCTCGGCATCTCGCTCAATCCGGCGCTGAAGCGGCGTATCGACGAAAGCGACCTCATCATCGCGGTCGGCCCGCGCCTCGGCGAAATGCCGAGCCAGGGCTACTCCCTGTTCGACATCCCGAAGCCGAAGCAGCCCTTCATCCACATCCATGCGGGCGCGGAGGAACTTGGCCGCGTCTATCAGGCCGACCTTGCCATCAACGCCGGACCGCACGCCTTCGCCGACGCGCTGGAGGATATGAAGCCGCTCGACGGCGCGGCCTGGGCGGCATGGCGCGAAAGTGCGCGCGCGGACTATGAGGCGTGGATCGCGCCGGAAAAGACGCCGGGCGCGCTGCAATTGGCCGAGGTGGTGGCCTATTTGCGCGAGACGCTGCCGGGCAACGCGATCATCGCCAACGGTGCGGGCAATTTCGCCGCCTGGGTCCATCGCTTCTACACCTATCGCGAATGCGGCACGGGCCTCGCGCCGATATCCGGCTCGATGGGCTACGGCGTTCCGGCGGGCGTCGCGGCGAAGCTCGTGCATCCGGGGCGCACGGTCGTCACGTTTGCGGGCGACGGCGATTTCCTCATGACGGGGCAGGAGTTTGCCACCGCCGTACAACATGGGGCGCCCGTGATCTTCATCGTCGTGAACAATGGTATGTACGGCACCATCCGCATGCATCAGGAGCGGCATTATCCGGGGCGCGTATCAGGCACCTCGCTGCGGAATCCCGACTTTGCCGCCTATGCGCGCGCGTTCGGTGGACACGGCGCTGTGGTCGAGCGGACGGAGGATTTCCCTGCGGCCTTCGAGGAAGCGCGCGCTTCCGGTCTGCCATCGATCCTCGAATTGCGCATCGATCCCGAGGCGATCAACCCGAAGCAATCGCTCTCCGAAATCCGCGCGGCGGCGCTCCGCAAAAGCTGAGGCCGCTGTTTTTCCTTATCGCGCGTCGCATATCATGGCGGAAAGGACGGAGGAAACGACCATGACCGAACTTACGCTCGCCCGCGCCACGGATCTCATCCGGCTCGCCATCGACAAAGCCGCCGCTGACTACGGCAAGCCCATCTGCGTGGCGGTCTGCGATGCGTCCGGCGCGCTTCTGGCATTTGCTCGCGCGGAGGGATCGCCGCTGCGCTCCATCGCGATCTCGCAGGGCAAGGCGTATTCGGCCGCGCGAATGCAGGCCAACACGGACGCGGTGAAGGCAAAGCTCGCGGCGGACGGCGTCGAGATCGCGTGGTTTTGCGACGAGAAACTCACCGCGTTGCCGGGCGGCGCGGTCCTGAAGACGGCGGGCGGGGCAATCGCGGGCGCGGTGGGTATCAGCGGGCTCGCTTCGGACCAGGATCAGGCCATCGCCAATGCTTTGGCCGCAACTTTCGCGAACGGCGCGGTCTGAGCATCGCATCGCGCCGAAAAGTGCGGTGGCGGTTTTCGGATCACGCGATGCGACACGAAAAGGCCATCGCGCCGAAAAGTGCGGTGGCGGTTTTATCTTGCCTGCGTGACGCCTGCATTGGCGGCGGCAAGCCTCGCCACGCTCTTGCGCAAGGCCACCTGAATAGCCGGTCCCTTGAACATGTGCGCCTCGTACATCGCCTCGATCTGAAGCCCGTGATCGAAGTCCTCGCCCGTTATCGCGGACGGCGACAGCATCAGAAGCTTGACGTTCTGGAACACGGGGGCCTGTTCCGGCACGTCCTTCATGATGTCGTAGGCGAGCGATTTTTCGGACAGCAGCGTGTCGGAGGGCAGCGGCTCGAAGGCGATGTCGTCATCCTGCTCCTCGCCTTCCTCGGCGATTTGCGGCAGTTCTTCCGGATCGCGGGCGAGGCTGTCGGGCTTCGCGAGCGTCTCCGGCAGACGCATGATCGATGCAGGTAAACGCTCGGTGTCTTTCGGCGCGGGCTTCTCAGCCTTGGCGGGCGCGGCGTCGGGCACGGATAGGCTGGCGCGGCGCAGCAGCGGCGCCTCGTTCGGCACAAGGCTCGCCAGCATGGTGGTGGAAGCGCGCTTGTGCGTCACGACCCACGGCAGTTCCTTGCCGCTTTCCTTCCACTGGGCGAGATAGAAGCGCGAGTCCTGCGGCGTCAGAGGGCGGCCATCGGAGGGGACGTGCTTCGAGCGGCCGTTCGGGAAGATCACCGCAAGTTCAGGGCGTGTGATGCGCGGCCAGTGGCGGACGTTGCCCGTGTCCACATGCACGAAGGGGAGGCCGGATTCAGGGTAATAGCCGACGCCGCCGCGCTCGCGGACGAGCGCCGAATAACGCAGCTGTTTCAGCGGCACGTCGGGAAACATGAGGTCGGCGGCCTGTCCGGTGATGTGGCGGCTGTTGCGCGCCTGTCCGCCGCGTGTCCGTCGCAGAAGCTCGTTCGTGCCGCCAGAACGGTAGCCGCAAATCAGATGGATAGGTTCCTTGGAGCCGAGTTCGTTGTGCAACTCCCACATGAGATCGATGAGGCCCGGATCGATCCTGATCGTCATGTTCCGGCGCCAGTCGCGCATGAAGTAGTTGAGTTTTTCAAGAGCTTCAGGGATGTAGCGCCCATCCTTCTTGAAGGTGATCGAGATCTTGTCCTTCGTGTGGATGTTGTACATCGAGATCGTGCGTTCCTCGGCAGAAGATACTCCCGCCGCCAGGAAGCTGAACGCAACGCATAATGATACAACCGCAGCCTTCATCAGGCCGCGTACGCCGCCAAACGCAACAACTATCACCAGTTGAACCCCTGTTTCGCGCCAACAAGCGCTGGTGTTCTCTACTCGACTGTGGTGCCGCCGGGTTGATGTCAGCAAAAGCACACGCCTTAGTAGATAAGCTCGAATTGGTAAACAAACCGTTAGGAAAGAAATGAGAGAAAAAGAAGGCGCGGCGGGATCTGGTTATGACATTTCCGCATCGCTCAAGCTAAATTATTGGAGCGGCGAGAAATTTTCCACGTCTGTGGAAAAGCGCCTACGTAAGCCAATCGCCGCTTAGCGAAATGGAAACCTGAATAAAACGTTAAAGCGCCTTGTCGCCGGAGGCGCGGCCGTCCGTTTTCGGTGGCGAATGCGCCGATGACGGTTGACCCGCCCGCTCAAATGGCCAAATGGAAAGGGAAAAGGTCACGAAAGGACGGCGCATGTTTTCGACTTTGCGGGCGATGGTTACGCAACCGGTTGGCGCTCTTGAGGCGGATCGCGGATTTCTCGAAGTCGCGCCGCAAAAGGCGGAGGAAATCCCCGGCTGGAATCTCGGCGATCTCTATCCCGATGAGGCGAAACTCGCATCCGACATCGAGACCGCCAAGGCTCGCGCTGGAGAGTTCAAGGCGGCTTACGCGGGCAAGCTCGGCGATCTCGCTGAGCGCGACCCGGCAGGCCTCGCGGGCGCGCTGGCGGCTTATGAGAGCCTCTCCGACCTCATGGGCCGCGTGGGCTCCTATTCCTATCTGAACTATGTCACCGATACGGGCGACCCGGCGCGAGCCAAGCTTTTCGGCGACGTGCGCGACAAGCTCACCGTCATCGGCACAGAGCTTCTGTTTTTTGAGCTGGAACTCAACCGCATCGACGACGCGGTGATGGACAAGGCGATCGCGAACGAGAAGCTCGGCCATTATCGCCCGTGGCTCACCGATCTGCGCAAGGAGCGTCCGTATCAGCTTGCCGACGACATCGAGCGGCTGTTCCACGAAAAGGCGATGACCGGCCCCGCCGCGTGGAGCCGCCTGTTCAACGAGACGCTGACGAGCCTGCGCTTCGACGTGGATGGCGAGATTCTGACGCTCGAACCGGCGCTGAACCTTCTCTCCGACGCGAACCCGGTGCGCCGCGCCGCCGCCGCTCAATCCATCGGCAAGGTGCTGAAGGAGAATGTGCGGCTGTTCACGCTCGTCATGAATACGCTCGCGAAGGACAAGGAAATCTCCGACCGCTGGCGCGGTTTCCCGGATGTCGCCTCATCGCGGCACCTTGCGAACCGCGTGGAGCCGGAAGTGGTGGATGCGCTCGTCGAAGCCGTGCGCGCGAGCTATCCACGCCTGTCGCACCGCTATTACGCGCTCAAGGCGAAGTGGCTCGGCGTGGATACGCTGAATTATTGGGACCGCAACGCCCCCATCAGCCGCGACCCGGAGCCGGTCATCGCCTGGAAAGATGCGCATTCGACCGTGATTGCCGCCTATCACCGCTTCTCGCCGAAGATGGCCGAAGTCGCGGACGGCTTCTTCAAGAAGAACTGGATCGATGCGCCCGTGCGCGACGGCAAGTCGCCCGGCGCGTTCTCGCATCCGACGGTGCCTTCCGCGCACCCGTACATCATGATGAATTACCTCGGCAAGCCGCGCGATGTGATGACGCTCGCGCATGAGCTTGGCCATGGCGTGCATCAGGTGCTGGCGAATGCGCAGGGCGCGCTGATGGCCTATACGCCGCTGACGCTCGCAGAGACGGCCAGCGTGTTCGGCGAGATGCTGACCTTCAAGGCGCTGCTGAACCAGACGGAGAACCCGCGCGAGAAGCGCGCGCTGCTCGCGCAGAAGGTGGAAGACAAGATCAACACCGTCGTGCGCCAGATCGCGTTCTACCAGTTCGAGCGGCTGGTGCATGAGGCGCGGCGGCAGGGCGAACTGACCTCGGATCAACTCGGCGCGTTCTGGCTTCAGGTGCAGACCGAGAGCCTCGGCCCCGCGATCATCATGAACGAGGGCTACGACACCTATTGGACGTATGTCTCGCACTTCGTGCACTCGCCGTTCTACGTCTATGCCTACGCGTTCGGCGATTGCCTAGTGAACTCGCTCTACGCGGCCTACGAGCGCGCGCCGGAAGGCTTCGAGGGTCGCTATCTCGATATGCTGCGCGCGGGCGGCACGAAGCATCACACCGAGCTTCTCGCGCCGTTCGGCCTCGACGCGACGGACCCCGGCTTCTGGTCGATGGGCCTGTCGGTGATCGAGGACATGATCTCCGAGCTTGAGACGCTGGAGGAAGGGGCGCTTAGGTAGCGTCTTTCGCGGGCAGCGCGTTGGCGCTGCCGGTACCTTTAATCAGTCTTTTCATACACATTATTGTGCTTGCCTAGCTTGCTCTTTGGCGTAATTCGCCAATGCCCGCCATTTTTGTTCTTTTTCGTACGCTGCTGTGGGTTCACTTTGCATCGTTCAACAGCAAAAAACGGCGAGCCATCACCAAATGGTAGCGGAATCCAACAAGTAGGTATCTCACTATCTTCAACGTTAGTGTTCCAGCCGGATTTCATAAACGTATCGTTTGGCTGATAAGGAGACATCAATACGAGATATAAATTTAATTTATTGCGAGGTGGCAAATTTTTTATACGCTTTGACTTAGATAGCATCTGATTCTTATTCCAACGTCCGACGCACTTTACTTATACTAACAAAACTGTTTCATCAAAGGCGATGATAAAATCAATGTCCTCCTGATTTCCCTTGATAACTTGCCGAGCATTTGATTGAGGCCGAAGTTCTAAAGGTTCCAATTGCTGCTCAAAGCAGGTTAATGCTGCATGGAGCCAGTCGAAATGATAATCTATCGCCCACCACGCGGTTGGGGGGACGTCAACGTCGATCTTTTCTTTGATAAGAGACCTGAATTGATCGTCAATTTCCACCGAAGCGAGTAATGCGTGGAGCCCCCAGTGTCGCTCTTTCCTATTGAATTGGCTTAGTATCATCTCGAATGTAGTCGAGGTCTTATTGAGCATCACGATACCGTTCAAAAAAATGCTTCGCATAAGCCTAGCGACGTTGCCGAGCCAGTCAATGTTTCGCCAGACGGCGTGACGACGCAGGCGAAGATGCAGAAGGAGCGCGTCGGCAAGAACCGTTCTCGCCATTGGCTTTTCGCGCTGGGCGCCTTATCTCCGTGGTAAGACCTGAGGGTGAGGGCAATGCAGGACAACAACGACGCAACGAGCAGCCGTCTCGACGGCGAAGACCGCGAGGGCAACCGCCTTTCGCAGCGCGTTCAGCGGTACGCGCGCGTCGGCACGAATGTAGGCGGCGTGGCGGCTCGGCTCGGCGCGGCCTATCTCATGGGCGGCGCGGATCGGCAGAAGAACGCGCAATCGCTAGCGGCGGCGCTTGGCGGCCTCAAGGGGCCGTTGATGAAGGTCGCGCAGCTCATCTCCACCGTGCCCGACGCGATCCCGCCGGAATATGCCGCCGAACTCGCGCAGCTTCAGAACCAGGCACCCGCGATGGGCTGGCCCTTCGTCCGCCGCCGCATGAGCGCGGAACTCGGCCCCGACTGGCAGGCGAAATTCGCCGATTTCGGCCACGAAGCCGCCGCTGCCGCCTCGCTCGGGCAGGTGCACAAGGCGCGCGCGCTCGATGGCCGCTCGCTCGCGGTGAAGCTGCAATATCCCGAGATGCAGTCCGCCGTGGAAGCCGACCTGAACCAGCTTCAGATCGTGATGGGGCTCTACAAGCGCATGGATGCGGCGCTCGACACCTCCGAAATGGTGGGCGAGATCGGCGCGCGGCTGCGCGAGGAACTCGACTATACGCTCGAAGCGCGGCACATGGCGCTTTACGCGCATTTCTTCGCGGGCGACGAGACGATCCGCGTGCCGGAGCTTCTGCCGGACCTGTCCACGAAGCGGCTCCTCACCATGACGTGGCTTGAGGGCCGTAAGCTCCTCGATTACAAGGCGCGCCCGCTCGAAGAGCGCAACACCATCGCGCGCGCGCTTTTCCGCGCCTGGTGGTATCCGTTCAGCCATTACGCCGTCATCCACGGCGACCCGCATCTCGGCAATTACACCATCTTCGAGGACGACGACGGCCGCGCGGCGGGCATCAACCTGCTCGACTATGGCTGCATCCGCACCTTCAAGCCGAAATTCGTCGGCGGCGTGATCGACCTTTACAACGGCCTGCGCACGAACGACCGCGCGCTGATCGTGCACGCTTACGAGACGTGGGGCTTCAAGGGCCTGTCAAACGAACTGATCGACATCCTGAACATCTGGGCGGGCTTCATCTACGGGCCGCTACTCGACGACCGCGTGCGCTCGGTGGCCGAGGGCGTCGCGCCGAACGAATATGGCCGCCGTGAGGTGTTCCGCGTGCATCAGGGGCTTCGCGAGAAGGGGCCGGTGAAGATCCCGCGCGAGTTCGTGTTCATGGACCGCGCGGCGATCGGGCTTGGCGCGGTGTTCCTGCACCTGCAAACGGAGATGAATTTCTATCGCGCGTTCAACGAGGTGATCGAGGATTTCCGCCGCGATGAGGTGGGTGCGCGGCAGGAGGCGGCGTTCAAGGCGACGGGGGTGCCGCTGCCGGTTTAGGTGGGCGGCGGAGCCTGTTCGGAAAGCACTTTGTCGACGGTGCGATATAACAAATCGAGATCATCTGCGAGCCAGTCGACAAAAGACACCCCGTCGTGAAGCTCAACTCCGGCAAGCTTGAGCAGACATTCGGTCTCGAGCCAGTTCCTGAGTCCTGCAGCCTGAAAAAAAGCTGGCCACCATGGCCATTCTCGATGAAGCCCGCTCTTGAAACTCGTTTTTCTAATATCAGCAACAAGCTTGAGTCTAAGTTCTCCATCCATAGTATCGTAATCTTTTGCTGCGGGGTCTCTAGCGGCAACCGAATCGGGAGCACAGAAACCGAACCCGGCTTCCCGAAGATTTGGAAGGCCGAATTCGATTCCTATAAACCAGCCTTTTCTCCAGTCGGGAGATCGCCACCTGATGCTATCATACTGTTTATAAAAAGAATGGAGCAAAGGTGGAGAGCGGCGGATGCCGTTTTTATTTAGTTTTAAGTCGAGTTTATCTATAAAGTCATCGATTATAATTTCCTCAATTTTTGAGGAGATATCTCGCGTGAGGACCGCAACCTTCAATGCTCGACTGTTATTACTTTTTACCAAATTGAAAATATACTCCTCAAGCGCGTGCTTCTCCGCTTCATACATTTGCGCAATCTCCCTCGGAGAATTCGTTAAATTTCGCTGCAATCCAAAAAGAAAAGTCGTGCATGAAGATCCGCAGCTTGTCGGCCTCCGCAATTTGCACGCAGCGGTTTGCCCAGAGTTTGAGGGACGGGCCTTCGTCGCGCCTGTTGTAGCGCATGTCGACAAAATGGTGCTCGCTTTTCAGCCAAGCGTAGCGCTTCAACGTCGAAGGCAATCCGGCATGGCCGCAGAGATAAATGAGATAGAAATTACGTTCGGTCCCGCCGCCCTTGGGGCCACGCGTACTTCCGCTTCGTATCTCAAGGTCTTCCGCATAAGCGTCGAGTTGCTCATGCCCCTCGGCTGCAAATGGCTTGTTCTCGATCCCGATCAGGCGATTGTGGGGTAAGCTGATCACGATATCTATGCGACGACCTTCCTGCGTGGCTACTTCGGTCATGACGCTCGCATCGGAAACATTCCCAGCCCAAGCCACAACGCCAGCGCATTGCTTCTCGCACTCATCGAAAAATGCTTGGAGAAAACGAGTACCCTGTCCGTGGCTTCCGTGAGGATCAAGCAGGTCGCGTAGTATGCGCGAGATATGATTTTCATAACTTAGTTCGAGAGCATCGAAAATATTGAAGTTCTTCCCGGTCTTCTCCGCAAGTTCTCGGTCGATGGCTTCCGCAGACTTGACGAGAAACGACGCGGTGTCGAAGTAATATTGAATATCATGGTCGAAAGAACGGTCAGACACGGACGAACTCCGCTGCTCAATCAATAGCTACGTTCAAGCCCATAAGTTAAAATTGAATCGATGGCGTGGCAAACAAAAAAAGCCCCGGCATGCCGGGGCTTTTCGCATTCATATGTTTCTATCAGCCTCAGCCTGCGGGCTGTTCGGCCGGGGCGGCGGCAACTTCCTTGCCGTCGGTCTGGTCGATGCCCTTCATCGTGAGGCGGACCTTGCCGCGCTCGTCGAAGCCGAGGCATTTCACGAAAACTTCCTGGCCGTCCTTGACGACTTCGGACGCGTGCTTCAGGCGGCGTTCGGCCATCTGCGAGATGTGCACGAGGCCGTCGCGCGAACCGAAGAAGTTCACGAACGCGCCGAACTCCACGATCTTCACGACCTTGCCCTTGTAGATCACGCCGACTTCCGGCTCGGACGCGATGGACTTGATGCGGTTGATCGCGTCCTGAATCGAGCTGAGGTTCGCGGCCGCGATCTTCACCGTGCCGTCGTCGGAGATGTCGATCTTCGCGCCGGATTCTTCCACGATGGAGCGGATGACCGAGCCGCCCGAGCCGATCACTTCGCGGATCTTGTCGGTCGGGATGGTGATCGTCTCGATGCGCGGGGCGAATTCGCCGAGCTCACCGCGAGCGGCGTTGAGCGCCTTCGACATTTCGTTGAGGATGTGCAGGCGGCCTTCATTGGCCTGCTCCAGCGCGGTCTTCATGATCTCGGTCGTGATGCCCGTGATCTTGATGTCCATCTGGAGCGCGGTCACGCCATTTGCGGAACCGGCCACCTTGAAGTCCATGTCGCCGAGGTGGTCTTCGTCGCCGATGATGTCGGAGAGGACGGCCACGCCTTCGGCTTCCTTGATAAGGCCCATCGCGATGCCCGCGACCGGCGCCTTGATCGGCACGCCCGCGTCCATCAGCGACAGCGAGGCACCGCACACGCTCGCCATGGAGGACGAGCCGTTCGATTCGGTGATCTCGGAGACGACGCGCACCGTGTAGGGGAACTTGTCGCTATCCGGCATCATCGGATGAACCGCGCGCCAGGCGAGCTTGCCGTGGCCGATTTCGCGGCGGCCGGGGGAACCCATGCGGCCCGTCTCGCCGACCGAGTAGGGCGGGAAGTTGTAATGCAGCAGGAAGGATTCCTTGTAGGTTCCTTCGAGCGAGTCGATCCACTGCTCGTCCTCGCCGGTGCCGAGCGTCGCGACAACCAGCGCCTGCGTCTCGCCACGCGTGAACAGCGACGAGCCGTGCGTGCGCGGGATCACGCCGACCTGCGAAAGGATCGGGCGAACGGTCTTGAGGTCGCGGCCGTCGATGCGCTTGCCGGTCTTGAGAATGCTCGTGCGAACGACGTGCTTCTCGATTTCCTTGAAGGCCTCGGCGACCTTGTTCTTTTCGCCGGCGGTCGATTCCGCGCTGACGAATTCGGCGACGGCCTTGGCCTTCGCTTCGGCGACCTTGGCCTGCCGCTCCTGCTTGCCCGCGATCTGGAATGCCTTCTTGAGGTCCTTCTCGACGAGCTTCTTCACCTTGGATTCAAACTCGTTCTTCGCGTCTGGGATCGTCCAGGGCTCTTTCGCGGCCTGTTCGGCGAGGCCGATGATGGCATTGATGACCGGGCCATAGCCCTGCTGGCCGAAGACGACCGCGCCGAGCATGATGTCTTCCGACAGCTCTTTCGCTTCCGATTCCACCATCAGCACGGCGTCCACCGTACCGGCAACGACGAGGTCGAGGTCGCTCGCCTTGATCTGGTCGGAGGTCGGGTTGAGGATATACTCGCCCTTCGAGTAGCCGACGCGGGAAGCGGCGATCGGGCCGAGGAAGGGGAGGCCGGAAATCGTCAGCGCGGCCGAAGCGGCGACCATGGCGACGATATCGGGATCGTTCTCCATGTCGTGGCTGAGCACGGTCACGATGACCTGCGTCTCGTTCTTGAAGCCGTGCGCGAAAAGCGGACGGATCGGGCGGTCGATGAGGCGGGAGACGAGCGTCTCGCGTTCGGTCGGGCGGCCTTCGCGTTTGAAATAGCCGCCGGGGATCTTGCCGGCCGCGTAGGCCTTTTCCTGGTAATTCACCGTGAGGGGGAAGAAGTCTTTCGACGGGTCCGCGTCACGTTCGCCGACCACGGTTGCGAGCACACTCGTCTCGCCATAATGCGCGAGCACCGCGCCATCTGCCTGCCGTGCAATCCGGCCCGTTTCGAGCGTCAGCTTGCGGCCGCCCCATTCCACTTCTTCGCGGAAGATATCGAACATCTTTATTCTTTTCCAACAGCTCAAGCCGGAGGCCCTTCCCCCGGCTCATATCATGTGCGTCATTTGCTTGTGCGCGAGGCCACACTTACCGCAGTTTGCGCCCGGCTCCTAGCGGAGAAATGTGCACCGCTTCCGGTTGTGCTGGGCTTTCGGCTGTCACTGAGCCTTAGTCGAATGTGCAACCGCATACGAAAAATGCCGGAACGGCGGCCCGCTCCGGCATTGAAATTCAGCAATCGGCGAAGGTCGTTTAGCGGCGGATGCCGAGACGGCCGATGATTTCGCGATAGCGCGCGTCGTCCTTGCCCTTCACATAGTCGAGCAACCGGCGGCGCTGGCTGACGAGCTTCAGAAGCCCGCGGCGCGAGTGGTTGTCCTTCTTGTGGGTCTTGAAGTGCTCGGTGAGGTTCGAAATCCGCTCGGAAAGAACGGCGATCTGCACTTCCGGCGAACCGGTGTCGCCCGGCTTCGTGGCATATTCGATGATCAGCGCGGCCTTGCGCTCTGCGGTAATCGACATCGGTTATCTCCGTTGTTTTTGTGTGCCTGAAAAGGCTTATGCGGGGATGTTGAAAACCCGGATCGGATGCATTTCGCCGCGTTCCACCTCGCCAATGGCGATGAGAACCCCGCGCGAGGTCGCAAAGATCGGGCCTTTCAGGATTGGTGCCGTCGCCCCTCTGATGAGGATGGACTGCCCCCGCTTCAGCCTGGCCGCATCGTCTCCGTTCACGGCGAGCGCCGGGATGCCGTCCAGCGCCGTCTCGACAGGAGCGATCGTGCCCATGAGAGCACCGAAGCCGTCGGCACTATTGCTCAGGTTTTCGAGCGTTTCCAGCGAAATCGCATTCTCTTCGTGGAAAGGGCCGACGCTCGTGCGCCGGAGCGCCGCTATATGCCCGAAACAGCCGAGCGTGCGGCCGAGATCGCGCGCGATGGAGCGGACATAGGTGCCCTTGCCGCAGTCGCAGAAAAGGCGCGTGAGATCGGGCGAAATTGTTTCCTCGATTTCAAGCTCGTAGACGGAAATCTGCCTTGGCTGAAGCTCCACCACTTCGCCGTCGCGGGCGAGGTCGTAGGCGCGCTCGCCGTCGACCTTGATCGCGGAATAGCAGGGCGGAGTCTGCATGATGTCGCCGACGAACTGCGGCAGCGCAGCCTGCACCTGCTCTGCGGTCGGGCGAGCGTCGCTCGTGCGAACGGGCTTGCCTTCCGCGTCGTCGGTGTCGGTCTCGATGCCCCAGCGGATGGTGAAGTCGTAGGACTTCTCGCAATCGACCACATGCGCGACCGTCTTCGTCGCCTCGCCGAACGCGATGGGCAGTACGCCGGTCGCCAGCGGATCGAGCGTGCCGGCATGGCCCACCTTCCTCGGGTGGAACAGGCGTTTCAGGCGCGACAGCGCCTGATTCGACGTCAGCCCTTGCGGCTTGTCGAGAATGAGCCAGCCGTTAATCTCGTTGCCCTTGTTGCGGCGCGCCATCGCTTTTCGCTTCTCTTGAAGTTCTATTTGAGATCGCGGGCGACGTCAGGGGAGCGCAGCAGTTCGTCGATGCGTTCCGCCGCATCGAGTGCGTGATCGGCCCGAAATACAAGCTCCGGGACATATTTCAACTCGATGCGCCTTGCAAGCTCGCCACGCAAAAAACGCGCATGACGGTTGAGCGCCTTTGCGATGACATCGCCCGGTTTGCCGCCGAGCGCGCTCGTAAACACGGTGGCGTGCTTGATGTCGGGGCTGACGCGCACCTCGGCGACCGTGATGAGCTGGCCCTTAAGCTCAGCGTCCTCGATGTCTTCCAACCTGAAAATTTCGGCCAGTGCATGGCGCAGCAGTTCGCCCGCGCGGAGCTGGCGCTGCGACGGGCCTTTTGAATCGTGTGTCGGTTTCATGGCGGGAAAGTACGCGATTTTCGCCGTGAAACAAGCGGGTGCGGGCGCGGCTTTTCACCGATTGTCCGGCGCCGGCCGCAATCAGCCTTTCGCGGATCCGGGTTCGGCGATGATTCCGCCCACCACCGGCCTACTCGCGCCCGTCGTTTTCGGAAAGCTCGCGGGCAGGCCCTTCAGTCGGCGCACGGCGAGAAAGGCGAAAGCCTGCGCCTCCATGAAGTTCGTGCTGAACCCGGCCTCATCGGCCGTCTGGATGAGGGGTGCGGGGTCGCCCGCGCCGAGCACCCGGCGCAGGCCCGCCATGATGTAGGGGTTGTGCGCGCCGCCGCCGCAGATGATCCATGTCTTCGCGCGCTCGGGAAGGAAATGCCGTGAGGCGGCGATGCAGGCGACCGTGAAGGCCGTGAGCGTGGCCGCGCCGTCGGCGGGCGACAGCCCCTCAACTTCCTTGAGCTTGAAGGAAAGGCGGTCGAGCGATTTCGGCACCGGCTGCGTGAGGAACGGATCGTGCAGCAGCTTTTGCAGCACGTCGCCATTCACCTTTCCGGACAGCGCGAGCTTGGCGTCCTCGTCGTAGGGCTTGCCCGTATGGCGCAGCGTCCAGTCGTCGATGAGGCAGTTTCCCGGCCCCGCGTCGAAGGCGATCATGTCTTCTTCGCCGCCTTCGGGAATGTAGCTGATGTTGGATATGCCGCCGATGTTCACGAACACGGCGGGAAGCGGCAGCTTGGCCCTGAGCGCGAGCGCGCGGTGATAAATCGGCGCAAAGGGCGCGCCCTGGCCGCCCTCTTCCACGTCCGCCGCGCGGAAATCGTAAACAACCGGAATGCCGAGCGATTCGGCCATGCCTCGGCCATCGCCGATCTGAATCGTCAGTCCTTTTTCGGGCTTGTGTACGACGGTCTGGCCGTGGAAGCCGATGACGTCGATCTCGCTCAAGTTCAGGCCGCGAATGGAGGCGAACGCCTTGACGCAAGCGATGTGCTTCTGCGTGACCATGATTTCGGCGACGGAAAGCACGCCGCTGCGGTCGGTGCGGTTGGCGATGCCTACGGCGGAGGCGAGAGCCTCGCGCAGAAGATGGCCTTCCACAGTGTCGTAGGAAAAGTCGTTGCCCGGCCCGAAAGCCTCGATCGTCTCGCCGTCCGTTTCGATCAGCGCGACATCAACGCCGTCGAGCGAAGTGCCGCTCATCAGCCCGATCGCCTTCATTTCCCACCGCCCCGCTGTTTCACGCTCAATGCGAATGTTGACGCACAATGCGAATGCCTTACATGGTTCTCCCTTGCTACCACGTCAGAAAAGCGCCTGTCGAGGCGCGCTGGCGCGAAGGAGGAGACCATGGCCGCACCGGCAACCCATTCGGACTTCGTTCAGATCCTGAAGGAGCGCGGCTATCTTCATCAGGTCTCCGACGAAGAAGGGCTGAGGAAGCGCGCGGCCGAGGGGCGCATCACGGCCTATATCGGCTTCGACTGCACCGCGCCGAGCCTCCATGTCGGCCATCTCATCTCGATCATGATGCTGCGTATCTTGCAGAAGAGCGGGCATCGCCCCATCGTGCTGCTTGGCGGCGGAACGACGAAGGTCGGCGATCCGTCCGGCAAGGACGAGCAGCGCAAGATTCTCTCGCAGGCCGATATCGACTTCAACAAGGCGAGCCTCAAGACCGTTTACGAGCGCTTCCTCATCTTCGGCGATGGCCCCGCCGACTCCATCATGGCCGACAATGACGAGTGGCTGTCCAGCCTGCGCTACATCGAATTCCTGCGCGATTACGGGCGGCACTTCACCATCAACCGCATGCTCACCTTCGACTCGGTGAAGCTCCGGCTCGACCGCGAGCAGCCGCTGACGTTCCTCGAGTTCAACTACATGCTGCTTCAGGCGTACGATTTCCTCGAACTGTCGCGACGCTACGGCTGCGTGCTCCAGATGGGCGGGTCCGACCAGTGGGGCAACATCGTCAACGGAATGGAGCTTGGCCGACGCGTGGACGGGCGCGAGCTGTTCGCGCTGACGACGCCGCTGCTCACCACGTCGTCTGGCGCGAAGATGGGCAAGTCGGCCGGTGGCGCGGTGTGGCTCAACGCTGATCTTCTGAGCCCGTACGAATATTGGCAATACTGGCGCAACACCGAGGACGGCGACGTGGGCCGCTTCCTGAAGCTGTTCACCGAAATGCCTCTCGATGAGATCGCGCGGCTTGAGGCGCTTCAGGGCGCGGAGATCAACGAAGCGAAGAAGATCCTCGCAACCGAGGTGACGGCGCTGCTTCATGGCCGCGAGGCGGCGGAAGCGGCCGCCGACACGGCGCGGCGCGCGTTCGAGGAAGGTGCTGCGGCCGAGGGGCTTCCGACAGTCGAAATCCCGCGCGGCGAACTCGCCGAGGGCGTAGGCATCCTCAACGCGGCGGTGAAGGCGGGTCTGGTCGCCTCGACGAGCGACGCACGGCGGCAGATCAAGGGCGGCGCGCTGAAGGTGAACGATGTCGCGGTCTCGGACGATCGCGCTAGCGTATCGCTTGCCAATCTCGATGCTGAGGGCGTCATCAAGCTGTCGCTCGGCAAGAAGCGCCACGTGCTGCTGAAACCTGCGCAGTAGGCGACTGAAGCGCCGTGCGGTGGCGCTTTCGCACAAACTGCATTCCTGTCTGAATGCATCGCCGACAGCGAGTTGGCGCCCTACCTCACCTTTGCGGCGGGGCGCTGCTGTGTTTGGACCTGGGGCGCCTGCTGGGGCTGCTCCTGAGCTTGCGCGGGCGCGTTCTCGAACTCGAAAATCTGGCGGAGGAAGCCGGGCGCGAGCATCGACACCGGGTTGACGATCACGTCCGGGTTCGACGTCCGCCCCTGCACGGCGAAGGTGATGCCGAACACGCCCTCGTTCTCGCGACCCTTTAGAAGTTCGCCGAGGACCGGCACGACGCCCAGCACGGCATTGAAGCCATAGAGCGGGACATAGGTGCCGGACAGCGCTAGCGTCTCACGCGCGAAGTCGATGCGTCCGCGGATGGTTGCCCCGATCACAGGACCGTTGATTGCCGCATCGTGGAGCTGGAACTGGCTCTGCGTGATGGAGAAGGGCACCAACATGCGGTCGAACTGGAAGACGTCGCCCGCGTAGACATGCTGCTGCTTCGCGTCCGGCTTGTAGCGCGCACCTTCCTTTTCGGCTTGCGACACTACGCGGCCAACCACCTGGTCGCCGACCACGGCGAAGCGGCGCACTTCGAGCGTGCCGCTCTTGTCGGTGCCGCCGCTACCGTCGAGGTTCATGCGGAGGCTCATCGTCCCGCCGCGCATCGCGCCGTAAAACCCGACGAGCCTGAACGCGGAACCGGCGTCGGTCGCGTCCGAGGAGAGGATGCGCGCATCGCGGGTGCGCTGGTCCACGTGAACCGCCACAGGTGACTCGCCGTTGATCTTGCCCGCAGCCTCGATAGAGGTGAATTTTCCGCCCCGCCGTTTGGCGTCGACGATGACGGATTTCACGCTCGTGTCGTAGTAGCCGAACACGGTCTCGATCTCGACGTTGAGGTCGAGGCCCGGCTCGTCCTTCAACGGTGCCGGTTCCTTGTCGGCGATCTTGCCGGCGCTGAGGAGCGTCTTGAAGAACTGTCGCCCGTCGAAGGACGCGCCCTTCGCCTGCACCTTCAGGATATTTTGCGGCGTGAGTTCGCCCGCAATGGAAAGGTGGGTGAGCGCGTTGGTCGAGAACTCCGGGAAGCTGAATGACGCGAGCCGGTGCTTGTCGTTCATGACGGCGCGGCCGTTGATGGCGATGCCGTCGCCCGTCATCGTGAAATTGTCGAACAGCATCGAGTTGTCGTTACGCCGAACGACATCGCAGGCGACGGTCGCCTTCTGGCCGGGCGGCTTCCGCCAGCCGATGGCCGTCAGAAACAGGTCGGCGTTGGTGAGGTTCGCCTCCATCATGATCCTCGGCGGGCCGTCGCGCTGCAAAGCGATCGCGAGCGCCACCGGGAGGTCGCCCTTCACCATATGGTTGACGTTCAGCCCGAGCTCGTCGCGCGCCTTTTCGTTCAGGATCGAGGCGAGGCGTAGCGTCGGCTGCTTGTCAGGCGGAGCGTCGAAAATGCGCTGCCAGACGAGCGTCACTGGCACGCCGTTCACGCGGATTTCGCCGTTGGCGCCGATGGCCTTCTCCGAGATGTCGAAATTCACCGCGCCGCCGTTCACAGAAACGCCGCCCGGAAGCGCGCCGGAGCGGATATCGGCCACGCGGCTTTTTCCGGTGATGGACATCTGCTCGAACTTGAGGTTCATCAGGAGCGGGAACTTGACCTCGAACGAGGCCTGCATCTGGCCGTTCACGAGCGACGGCTTGAAGCCCACGGCTTTCACGTAGCCGAGCGGAGGCTGATCGAGGAGTTCCAGCACGGCCGCAACCTCGCCGCCGCCCTTGAAGCGGATGTCGGCGTCGGGAAACTCGGGGCGCAGATCGTCGATGAGGAGTTGGCCGTCGGTGAATGTGACGATCTTGCCGCTTGGCACCTCGATGCGCGCCTCGCCCGGAATGTCGTAGACGAAGCGGCGGCCCTTGATGCGCAACTGCGTATCCTGCGTTTCGATGGGGGGCAGCCCCTTGATGTGATAGATCTTTGCGCCGGAGAGGCCCATGCGCATCGAAACCGCGTTCTCGGGGATGTCTCCGCCATCGTCGAGCGCGGCGATCTGATCCGCCGTCAGGTTTACGGCGACGGTTCCGCCCGTGACCTGCGCGACGGGCAAATTCGTGCCGGCCCACTCCCGCGCGCCATTCGCCATGAAGACGGGCCAGATTGCTTTCAGGAAGGAGAAGGGCATCGGCGATATGTCGCCTACGAGCGAAATTCCGCCGCCCGATCTGATGCGGGAGGCTTGCCCGGAAAACGCCAGTCGCGAAGCGTGGCTGCCAAGTTCGAAGCGTTTCAGCGCGACCGAGTCGGTTTCCTCATCATACGCGCCCTCGATCCGGAAAACGTCGAGCGCAACAGGGGCCACCGCGTATTGCGGGGCGGAAAGACGTGTGCCCCGACCATCGAAATCGGCACGCCAGAGGGGTTTCCCGTTGGCTGGATCGATTTCCCGCGCTATTCGCCCCGAAATCGTCAGCAGACTTTCGTCCCAGCGCATCTCCAGCGGGCGGACGATAATCGCCTCGCTCGCCTTGTCGTAGGAGACGCGCAAGGTGCCTCCGTCGATAACGGCCGGATGTTTCTGGTCGAACGGCGCGAAGAAGCGGCCCGCGCCGAGCCGGATTTCCGCCTCGCCACCGGCCAGCCTGCCATCATACCCAATGTCGAAATGCGCGTCGCCGCTGACGGGAAGCTGGACGAGCTTCAACGCATCGATCGACGGCCAGCTATCCCAGATCGTCTTCGGCACCACGTCCCGGACCGAAGCCGTCACCGCATAGCGCTTCTCGTGCGGGCGGTTTTCCGCAGTAAACGAGGCTTGCCATGCCGCGCCGCCGCGTTCGAGCGTCAGCTTCCCGCCGACAATGCTGTTGCCGCCGCGCTCGTCGAGGTTGAGCTGGAAATCCGCGACCCGCCATGTCGACACGGCATTTTCGTTGGCGAAGTAGACCACCGCGTCCTGCATGCCGATGCTTTTCAACGCCTGAGAGGCCGCGCCTCGCTTGCCGATGGTTGCAAACAGGCGGCGGAGCATGGGCGCGGGGTCGAACGCGAATGCGCGAGGTTCGGTGAGGCGTAGACCCTGGCGAGCAAGCTGATGCACGCCCGCAACCTCTGGAGATGGCGGAGAGATTTCGGAGGTTTGCCATGCATCCGCGAGGCCTGCCTGGCTCGCGCCCCAACCCTGCTGCGGGGCGGGTGTCGTTGATTCGGGTGTAAGCGTCAGCCCTTTTCCGGGCAGGTTGAAAATAAGGATCTTCGGGCCGAGCAGTTTGATCTGCGATGGTGCGAGCGCGAGCTTGAGCAGGGATGTTTCGCTCAGATCGACGGAGGCGAGCGGAGCCTTGGCGATTTCCTGATTGTTTTCGTCCACGACGCTGACGTCGGCAAGGCGGAATTCGAGGCCCCAGCTTGATGACAGCCGGAGGATGGCACCGCCGACGCGCAGCGAATAGCCGTCGAGTTGGGCGTTGAGCCGGTCCTGCACGGCGGGGACCAGAAAGGCGAACGAGATAGGTCCGGTCAGAAGCCTTGCGTAGAGGGCGCCGACCGCGAGCGAAAACATGAGCGCGAGCACAGCGGACAGGCGCCAGCCCACCCGGAAGGAATGCCGCGACGCCGTCTTGACGGACCCGGGGATCGCGTCGGCGAGCACCTTGCCGCTTTTCGAGAGACGCGAAAGCTGGACCTGCGCTTTGGAAGGTTTCGCCAAACTGCGGCCATGCCTTTCGGGGACGAGTTCACGGTGCGGGTTTTTCGACGAAAAACGGTCATCCATCGCGTTTCGACTGGTTCATGCGAGAGGCCTCAGACCGCCCGCACGCCCGCTTCTCCCCCGTTAGCGTAGAACGCGAGCCTTGCTCCGCGCGTACCATTCGCCGTCCCCGCGTATCCGACGAGAGCCGGTACGGTGCGGCGAGGCTTTTCTTTCTGGCATTTCGCCTCTATAGACCGGAAAAAGAGACGAAAGGAAGGCCCACCGATGCTTCAGAATGGTGATTTGGCTCCCGATTTCGCGCTTCCCGATGCTGAGGGCAAGACCGTCACGCTGAGCGGCATGAAGGCACCCTATAAAGTTGTGTATTTCTACCCGAAGGATAACACGAGCGGCTGCACCACCGAGGCGCGGAGCTTCTCTGACCTGAAGGATGCATTCGACGCGGCGGGCGCCGATGTCATCGGCATCTCGCCCGACAGCGTGAAGAGCCACGCGAATTTTCGCGACAAGCATGGGCTTCGCGTGACGCTCGTCTCGGATCCGGAGAAAGCCGCGATCGAGGCTTTCGGCGTCTGGGTCGAGAAGAAGATGTATGGGCGCGTCTATATGGGGGTTGAACGGGCCACATTCCTGATCGGCCCCGATGGGAAAATTCTGAAAAGCTGGGGGAAGGTCAAGGTGCCGGGACATGCCGCAGCCGTGCTCGATGCCGTGCGCGAGGCTGCGGGCGCGCGTTGAACCTTACCATTAGCGCCCGAAAAGGCACGATTTCGCCGCGAAGTCCGTGCCGTCTGCACCGAAGCCATGATCGGCGTTGAAATGGTGAAGATGCCGCTCTAAAAGGTTAAGCGCCCGCCGCGCATCGCCTCGGAGTCGCGTTGATGTTCAGTAAAAAGCCAGAGACCGATATGAGCAATTTCGATTCGCAAAAGCCGATAACGAAAACAACGAGCAAAGCCATTGGCGGTCAACCCGCGCAGGGATTGGCGCCGCTCGGAAGCCCGGCTCCCCAGGTTTCCGCCGGACAGCCCGTCTATGCGCCCAAGCCGCCAATCTTCAGGGGACCAGACCGCATGGCACCATCCATCATCGGAGAAGACCTGACAGTCACGGGCAATGTGCTCTCGCGTGGCGAAGTTCAGGTCGACGGCCAGATTCAGGGCGACGTGCATTGCTCGTCGCTGATCGTCGGCGAAAAGGCGCAAATAACGGGTGGTATCGTGGCGGAAGATGTGATCGTGCGCGGTCGCGTCATGGGCTCGGTGCGCGGCAACCGCGTGACGCTTCAGGCTTCGAGCCATGTCGAGGGCGATGTTTTCCACAAGTCGCTCGCAATTGAGCAGGGCGCGTTCTTTGAAGGCAAGTCGCGCCGTTCGGAAGATCCGATCGCCACGGCTCCGCGCCTCGAAGGCATGAATTCACCGTCCTCGCAGGCCGCCGAGTAATACGGTCGATATCTTCTCTGGCATTTGCAAGCGCGCGGGTAGCCCCGCGCGCTGACTTTGCGTGGGCGGGCGCAATCGTGCGGCGTCGGCGTTAATGTTGCGCATAAGCTATTACACCGCAGCATCACGAGCGGCGCTGCCTCATCCTACCCTTCGATCACCCGCCGCCAGCCTGACACGGAATACCCCAGCGCTTAAGAGGCCGTTGGCGTGGATTGTATGGTGGTTGATCGCCGGTTGCCTCGAATGGCAGGAAAAACGGGCTGGTTGAAATACAATAGTTGCGCTAACGGGGATCTAATCTCCCTATCCGTCTATGGACTGACAAAGAACTTCTTCCATATCTGCCCGCGGAGCTTTGTTGTCAGAAATGAATATGACATCGTAACTCCGCCAGGCCACCACACCGTGACCACTGACCTGGATTCGGCGGCTTCGACGTCCAGACTATCCAAATCCCTCCGACCGGATGCATGATGAAGCCGTCTGGCATGACACCGATCGAATCGATGGGCATTACCTCCCCGGACATTTTTCCGCATCGATGCGATCCACATGGCGGCGCGGATACTCGGGCGCCTTTGCACTGGATGGAAAAAGTGCCTCATTCAGCGCGGTGCGTGCGCGTCCGATCCATTGAAACCGCATCATGCCGCGATCTCCTATTCAGCAGTGGCCCTCGCCTTGACATTCGTCTGATGTCGTCCAGACCATTAACATTCAGCGTTGTGCCATCAATCTCGCGGCGTCGTCGAAGCCTCATCATGAGGGACGGGAACCGCGACGGCATCGTCGGAAAGGAACGTGAAGCCGGTCCCATAGACGGTGACTGCGGCGCTGCCCTGAACCATGAAGGGGTTTGAGATGCGGACGGCGAGCACCCCGTCGTAGCCTGCGGCGGCTGCCTTTTCCTTCAGAAGCTCCAGCGCATCCGAGTTCGCGCGGTCGAGAAGCCGCTCGTAGCGCAGCATTTTGCCGCCAACGGCGTTGGTGACCGCCTCGCGCGCATCCCGCAGCAAGTTCGCAGCGAGGACGATGCTGGCATGCAACAATTCGCCTTCCTTGATACGCCGCCCGGAAAGAGTTTCTACCGTGTAAATCTGCATATATCCCCCGCGATGCTCGGAGCGTGCGACAAGTGAAGCAAAACTATTCACGAGAGCACTATCGCGTGCGCGATTTTCCCTGCTCTCTGATCACGATCTGCTGGGGACGCCCGAAGAGCAAGCGGCGTAGCCATGACATGACGACGAGGATGAGGAAGAAGCCGACGAGCACCGCGAGCCAGTAGCGCTCCCAGAACACGCGGAATGCAACGTTACCGCTGCCGACGAGATCGGCGTCCTTGAAAATGCGACCATAGCCGAAGAGGCTGGGTGCTTCTTGCAACATCATTTCCAGCGCCGCAAGCTGGTCACGGCTTCCGAGAATACCTTCGCGAATGCCCTCGGCAGTGAGGTCGCGCATGACGGACGGATCGTCAGTGACAGCTCGCAGCAGACGCTTTGCGGCGCTCGGCTCCAGATTGCGTTCGTAATCCGCAAAGGCCGCGAGTTGCCTGTCGTTCAAACGTCGGGCGAATTCGCGCACCTGATCGCCCGGGAGGCTCAGGATGAAGTCACGAGCCTCGGGCGAGAGATTGGCGATCCGCCCGACAGCGATGCGGTCGTTGATTGCCAGGATCTTCTGGAGCGTCTCGGTGGTCAGCCCTTCGACCGGAAGCCAGCGATAAACGCCGAGTTCGACCACGCGCGGCAGTTCTCGCCCGGCGACCTGGGTCCAGCGCAGCGCCTTGTCGATGGATTTCTGCTCTTCCGCGATCACGAGCGCTGCGTCAGAGAGGTCGAGCAGTGCCCGGTTGAGCGAACCATTCGCCACGCGCGCGAGCACGGCCGCTTCGCCGCCTTCCGTACCGCTTACGATGTCGACGATCTGCCCGAGTCGTCCTATCTGGTCGAGCCGCCTGTTCTTGAGAAATTCGGCGAACGCTGGCGATTTCTCGCTCAGGGCAAGAAGGCGATTGTACTTCTGTCTGAAATCGAGCCAGACTGTGTAAATGCGTTCAGCGGTCTCGTCTGCGATGACTTCAACCTGCTGGCCTATATCGGTCTGGATCGACTTGCCGATCTCTTCCCTGATGAGAAGTTTCGTCTCGTCGGATTTCATGCGCTCCGCGATAATCGGGAACACGCCGTCGCCCGCATCGTAGATGTCCTTGGCGATGAGCGCGAGACCAGCGAGCCCCGCGACCGAGGACACGATCCGGCTCGCAACCATCCCGGCGATGCGCGTCCCGACGCTCTGCACGACTTTTCCGATCACGCGCCGCGTCACGATCAGCACGAGGCCGGAAATCGACCCGGCGTTCGTCGCTACCAGATCGCCCGTATCGATCTTCGCCGGTGCCTGATCGGCTGCCGCCGCGTCGAGATTGCGCTGGCTCTCCTGCGCGAAGACCTGCGCGACCGCGCCGCCGTAGCGCGACTGAAGCGCCGTCTGCACACAGGCGATGATCGGGTTGGAGATCCGCGATGTCGCCTTTTCGATGCGCGCTCCGGCTTCTTTCGCAACGCCTGTCGCCAGTTCATTGATCGCGTCGCGGAAGGTTTGCGACGTATAGGCGCGCTCCGCCACCGCCGTCGCGTAAAGCGTGGCGCGCGATTGGCTGATCGTGGAGTAGGCGCGGTCGGCCCAGCTCGAGTCGGCACGCACCGCATCGACGGCGGCGTCAATCTCTCGGTCTATGCGTGCATTCACATCGGCCTTGGCCCAGTATTGATTGACGAGCGCCATGTAATCGATTGCCGTCAATTCGGTCTTGAGGCTGGTGGTGGCGAGTTCGCGGATGCGGTCGCGCACTTCGGTGTCGGTGAGGTTGCGGCACTCGTCGATGGTGACGACGCGCGGCGTCTGCGCGGAAGCAGCCCGCGAAGCAGGGATGGGCAGGCCCAGCGCCAAAGCGCAAATCATGATCCAGGTGACCAGCTTACGCATAAAAAACCCGGATGAGAGAAACGATCACGCACGCCACCATGCCGTACACCTGTGTCGGGAGAGAGTCAGACGCTAACATAACCATTGCAGTCGGAATGAAAAGCGCATCAGAAGGGAACCTCGCGATCATCGTGGTGCGAGATCGCTTGTGACGAAAACTGGAGAACTTGAAGTCGTTGCTCGCATTGATCTAACCGCACAAGTATCATCCCGCTTCAGGCGGCGGACTCCATCATCAAACGCTCCCAGACCGGGCGGAAACTCCGCCTGTGGTGCAACGTGACGCCGTGTTCCCCGAGCGCGGATGCATGGTCTGCGGTGCCGTAACCCTTGTTGCGCTCCCAGCGGTAGGGCGGGAATGTGCTCGCGAGTTCCGTCATCATCCGATCGCGCGTCACCTTGGCTATGATCGACGCAGCCGCTATGGAGATCGAAAGCGCATCGCCCGAAACGAGCGCTTCGGACGGAATGTCGAGTTTCGGGCAGCGGTTACCGTCGATCAGCGCGGCGTTTGGCGCAAATGCAAGCGCTTCGATGGCGTCGCACATGGCGCGATGGGTGGCGTGGTAGATGTTGATCTCGTCGATCAGCCCGACGGGCGCGATGCCGATCCCCACATGGGCGGCAGCGAAAATCTTTGAAAACAGGTTCTCGCGTTCCGCCGGGGCGAGCTTCTTCGAGTCGTTGATGCCTGCGGGCGGCTTGCCATGAAAGATTACGGCTGCTGCTACAACGGGCCCGGCCCATGGTCCGCGACCCGCTTCGTCGACACCGGCGATGAGTCCTCCGTATTTTCGCTGGAGCGCGAGATCAGGACGGCGCGTGGGCTTTTGTGTCGTGCGAGGCGGCATCGGCTGTTCATGAACTGCTACGCTTGTGCAATCAAGCGTCCAGACCGCGATACCCACGCTTTTTCCCGTCGCGCCTTTTCTCATTACACCTCGCACCTCCGTCAGAAAAGGCTGAGTTGGGCGCCAGGTCGCCGGAACAGGTCTCTTCGCAAGCTCAGGTCGCGTTTGCCGAGGCTGAGACGGCGCAGCGCAATCTGAAATCGCGTGGCGATCTGCTCCGCGTAGTGACCGCTGCCGCAGTGCCGTTCCCCGAAGCGAGAGATGTAGTCCTTGCCCTCGCGTGTTTGCCGAACGAGCGACATTACTCGGTCGGCGCGATGCGGAAACTCCGCACGCAGCCACTCCTGAAAAAGCGGACTCACTTCGAGCGGGAGGCGAAGAAGCACATAACCGGCGTCGGAAGCTCCCGCTTCCGCTGCGGCTTTCAGGATGGATTCGAGTTCGCTGTCGGTGAGCGCGGGGATCAGAGGCGCGGCCATGACCGATACGGGGATGTTCGCGGCTGCGAGCTTCCGGATGGCGTCGATGCGCCTCAGCGGCGTAGAGGCGCGCGGTTCCATTCGACGTCCGAGGCGATGGTCCAGCGTGGTGACGGAAACGGCGACACGCACCAGTTCGCGCTCCGCCATTCGGGCGAGAATGTCGATGTCGCGCAGGATCAGCGCCGATTTGGTGACTAGCGCGACCGGATGAGACGTGCGTTCCAGCACTTCCAGCACCGCCCGCGTGATCCTCCGCTCGCGTTCCACAGGCTGATATGCGTCCGTGTTCGCGCCGATCATGATCGTTGCGGGCTCGTAGCCGGGGCGCGCGAGTTCCGCTTCCAGAGCCTCGGCGGCGTTCACCTTCGCAATAAGCTTCGTTTCGAAATCGAGCCCGGCCGACCAGCCCCAATAGGCATGCGAGGGACGCGCATAACAATAAATGCAGCCATGCTCGCAGCCCCGATAAGGATTGATCGATCGGTCGAAACCGATATCGGGCGAACTGTTCCGCGCGATGATCGTCTTGACGCGCTCCTCTCGAACCTCCGTCTTGAAGGGCGGCAGGTCGTCCAGACTGTCCCAGCCGTCGTCCACCGCCTCGCGACGCTCCGGCTCGAAGCGGCCCGTGGCATTCGATACCGCGCCGCGCCCACGCCTGCGCTCGGCCGCGACATGTTCTTCCTCGGTCGCGCATCTCGCTTCCTTCCAGCCCATGCCTCCACCCTAGCGTGCATTTTGGAACAAATAAAGAACATTTTTCGCTTTCCACAGCGCTCGCGATCGGTTAACAAACGGACATGATCTCGGTTGTCATCCCAACGCTGAACGCGGGGCGAACGCTCTCGGCGACCTTTCTTTCGATCTTCGACGCGGCCGTCGAAGGCATCGTCAGCGAGGTCATCGTGAGCGATGGCGGCTCCACCGATGCTACGCGGCAGATCGCGGAGGAGGCCGGCGCGCGCCTCATCGAGGTCGAACGCGGTCGCGGCCAGCAATTGCGCGCAGGCGCGGAGGCGGCGCGGAAGCCGTGGCTTCTGTTTCTGCATGCCGACACGACGCTCGACGCGGGCTGGACGAACGAGGCGCTGGCTTTCATGAAGCATGGAAGTGGCGCGGCGGCTTTCCGGTTCCGGCTCGCGGACGACGGCTTCAATCCGCGCCTTCTGGAGCGCCTCGTTGCGCTGAGATGTGCGTTGTTCCGGCTTCCTTATGGCGATCAGGGGCTTCTTATCTCGCGCGAGCTGTATGACGAGGTGGGCGGTTTCGCCCCGATTCCGCTGATGGAAGACGTCGAAATCATCCGCAAGCTCGGCAGCGGGCGGCTTGCCATGTTGAAGACGAACGCGGTCACGAGCGCAGACAGGTTTCGCGAGCAGGGCTATTTTCGGCGTTCAGCGCGAAATTTGTGGTGCCTGTCGCTCTATTTGCGCGGCGTGCCGCCGGAGAAGCTGGTCGAGCAGTACGGCTAGTAATAGTGGATGGTGCAAGATGAGCAGTGAGAAGTTCCGGCTTTCGAACGGGGGCGAACGTGTGCATGCGGCGCTGCGTGCCGGTCTCGCTTATTCATCGACGTGTAATCGTCCGGCCCAATCGCTCGAAGCGAGATGCGACTCCGGTCAGTCAATTCGCCTAATTTGCGAACACGTCTCTTTAGCTGAAGGCCGTTTTGCCGAACGGATTCCGATGCATTCATCAAAAGAGCTTATGGAATTCTGGCCGATACGGGTCGCCTCATGACGATGCATCAGGATTTGGAGCCTTTGCCAAGCAGCAACTGCGACAGGAAAATCGTCGACGTCACGATCAGCGCCGCGACAATGGCGACACCCACGCCCTTCGCCGCGTCTTCCTCGCCATAGAATACGATGCGCCGCGTCCCTTCCCAGGCGGTGTAAAGGTCGATTGCCACGGCGGTCGCCCAGGCGCCCTTGAGTATGAGGATGGGGCTGTTATGAGCCGGCATCGAGTAGATCGCGGTCGTCGCGAGCACGAAAATGAATACGATCAGCGTGACCACTATACCGAAGGTGAACTGGCCCGGATTGATGGCTGGATTCGTTGGCAGGTCGAAGAAATAGGAGAAGCCGAGGTAGGTTGTGTACACATCCCACAAAGCTATGGGCAGCAAAAGTAGAGATAGCGGGCGCAGATTCATCGGGGCCTCTGCGGGAGTGGATGGCTTCGCGGTGGCCGGAGCAGGAGCGGGTGCCGGCGTCGAGGCTTGTGCGAATGCCTGCGCAAAAGCGACCGCAAGATTTGCAACGGGCGTCGCGCCTGCGGAACCAGCAGGAGGTGATGCCGCCGGGCTTCCTGGAGGCGGCGCACCGGTACCGCTGGGGGGTGTATTATCGGCCACTGTGTCCGCCTGTTCTGCCGGTCTGCCGCGTTTGACGCAAAAGGTCTACAGTGTCGCGCGGTAAATCACATGCGGCGCGACGCTTCAAATTCGGTTGTCGATCAGCTTCTCTGCGTCAAATCAAGGCTGATCTGGCTCGTGGGCCTTGTCCGCAGCGCAGCCCCCGCATGTGTCACGTTCCGACCGGCGAAAGCGGAGCCAGCCGGTCGAAATGTGCAGCAATGCCAGTGTCGGGCGGGCACGCTGCGAGAGGGGCTTGCCGCAAAACGCAAGCCACACCTTTATAGCAAATTTTCTATAAATTTTTCACAAACATTTATGGGGTCGCATGCGGCTTTAGAAGTCGGCGGTAGCGTCGATAGTCCGCTCCCGTGTCGATATCGAACAGCGTTTTCGAGAACGCAATGCGGCGGCCTCCCCGAGTATTTTCGAGCGAGATGGATATCGCTTCGCCTGAAGAGGGCGCGTCAAGATAAGGAACCCGAGTTTTGTTGCGGTTCGAGGAAATGCGAATGTGCTGAAAGTTGGCGAGCGTATCGGCGAGCGCGTAGGGCGACGACCAGCGGACATTCGCGAACGGCGCGGGGATTTTCGGACGCCGCCTCAGCCCGACGAGCCAGTAGCCGCCATCCTCCGCTGGGCCGAAAACCGCGTCGGCCCGCCGAAGTTGGCGAAAGGCGTCGGCGACGATATCGCGCGTGATGCCGGGTATGTCGGTGCCTATGATGATGAGCGGCCCCGCTCCGCATCGGTCGAACAAGGCCTGCATGCGCGCGCCGAGGTCGCCACGCGCCTGCGCTATTCGAGGCACGCGCCCTCGTCCCGCACACCACGCCGCAAAGCGCGCCATCGTTGCTGTTGCAGGCGACACGGCCAGCACACACCGAAAGCGCGGATCGAGGGCAAGCTCGCGAAGGACCCGCGCCGTCAGCGCGCGCGTGAGGGCCACGGCCGGCACAAACCCAATGTCGCGCGCGAGACGCGTCTTGACCGCGCCGCAGACCGGCGCCTTCGCCATGATGACAACCAACGGCGGGGCAATCATCGGCTTTCGATGCGTTTCTCTATTTGGATGTGTGTAACGCCCGCAGCGGTTCAGCGGAGCCGCGTTGGCTCGCGTTCTACCAGCGCGGGTATGTCGCCGGAAGCGCCGAACAGGCTTTGCTGTCGGGGTCAAAAACATCCCGCGATCGCGCCGCCGAGATCGAGGAGAAGTGCCGGTCCGCGTGTGATCATGAGCCACCCCGCGCCCGCGACAAGGGCCACGACGGCTGCGATGAAACTCCATTTCAGGGCTTGCGGCATGTCCCTCCCTCACTCCGCGGGCGCGGCGGCGAGCCTCGGCGCAGGGCCTTCGCGGATCGGCAGATGCAGAAGCGCGGCGATCATCCCGACCGCGACCGACGCCCACCACAAGAGATCGTAGGAGTTGGTCGTATCATAAAACCAGCCGCCGAGCCACGCGCCCATGAAGCTGCCGACCTGGTGCGAAAAGAACACCACGCCGTATAGCATCGACAGCCAGCGCGGGCCGAAGAACGTCACGATGAGCCCGCTCGTCAGCGGTACTGTGCCGAGCCACAGAAGCCCGATCAGAAAGGCATAGATGAGGACCGCTGTTTCGGTCAGCGGCAGGTAAATGAGAGCGAGGAAGATCAGCGCGCGCGCGAAATAGAGCGCCGCGAGCGTCAGGTGTTTCGGGGCGATGTCGCCGATGCGGCCGAACGCCCATGTGCCGAGGATGTTCGCCGCGCCGATAATCGTGAGCGCGAGCGCGCCGAGGCCGGGGCCGAAGCCTTTGTCCGCAAGGAACGCGGGCAGGTGCACGCCAATGCCCGCGAGGTGGAAGCCGCAGACGAAGAATCCCGCCGTCAACAGCAGGAAGCTTGGATAGCGCAGCGCCTCGGACAGCGCCGCGCCCACACGTTGATCGGGATGCGCGCTCGGGTGCGCGTTGCTATCGCCGCTCGTCAGTGCAAAGCCTAGCGGAGCAATCAGCGCGGCGGTGATCGCCATGATCCAGAGCGTGGAGGTCCAGTCGGTCGCTTCGAGGATCACATGCGCATAAGGAAGCGCCATGAACTGGCCGATTGCGCTGCCCATGGTCACGAGGCCGAGCGCCGAAGCGCGGCGTTCCGGCGCTGCCGCGCGCGCCACCGCGCCAAAGACGGCGGAAAAGCCGGTGCCCGCGATGCCGATGCCGACGAGGCTTCCCGCAAGCACGAGCTGGTTTCCGCTCGATGCCGTTGCCATCAGCGCGAGCCCGCCTGCATAGAATGCAGTGCCGCCGAGCACCACGCGCAGCGAGCCGAACTTGTCCGCGACCGCGCCGGCGAACGGCCCCGCCACGCCCCAGACGAGGTTCATGATCGCCATGGCGAACGAGAACACCTGCCGGTCGAGGTCGAGATCCTGGCTGATCGGCTTCATATAGAGGCCGAAGGTTTGCCTTATGCCCATGTTGATGGCGAGCATGATGGCCGCGCAGGCGATGAGCAGGCTGACGGTGGGCACGCGGCGCATGAGGATCTCCCGGATCGGCCGCGCCCCCATCCGGGGGCAGGCGCTGGCGCGATCCGTCGCAATTTGTGGAACACTTGTATCGCAGGCGCCGGGCAAAGCAAATCATCGGGGTGTGATGGGCGCGCGCGAGGCGGACGAGGCGGCCCCCTCTGTTGCGACATCGCGCTTGCAAAGCGCGGCGGCACGCCGCATGGTCCGGCCAAGCTCAACCATCGGCCGCACTCCCCCATGCTTCGCAAAATCCCGATGCGCGTCATCGCCACCTACTGGCGCTACACGCGAGGTGCAACGCTCGGCGCGCAAGGCGTCGTCATCGATGAGGTTGGGCGCGTGCTTCTCGTGCGCCACGGCTATCGCCCCGGATGGCATTTCCCCGGCGGCGGCATCGAGTGGCGCGAAACCGCCGAGACGGCGCTCTCCCGCGAGCTGTTCGAGGAGGCGGGCGTCATCCTGAAGGCTCCGGCGCGGCTCCACGGCTTTTTCGCGAATTTCGCCGCCATGCCGAACGATCACGTCGCGCTTTTCGTTGCAAGCGAGTGGGAGCGCCCGCGCGTGCCGAAGCCGAACCACGAAATCGCGGAGAGCCGGTTTTTCGCGCGAGACGAACTGCCGGATGGCACAGTCGCGCCGGTGAAGCGGCGGCTCGCGGAGATCCTCGACGGCGCGCCGGTTGATGCGACCTGGTGACTGGAGCCGCTTGGCGCTGGCAGCAGGGCCACCCGTGCGGCCAAGTTTCCGTTGGCAGATGAGCCGCGATACCTCAAAAAGCACCACGGCGAGCATTATATTCGCTCCGAGGCTGGTTCCGGTCAGGCCGACTGATCGGAAAACGGACTCGCGTTTAAGCTTTGGAGGCGGTTTGCCTCCTGGGTGGGTTTACCGTGCCTGGTTTTGCGGCATGAGCCGGGCGCTGTGTATCCGCCTTCTCCGATTTCGTTCACTAGAAAGGACCGCATATGAAACGCGCACCCCAAATCAACATCGGTATCCCTGAGGAACAGCGCGAGAAGATCGCCAACGGCCTCTCGCATCTTCTTGCCGATAGCTACAGCCTTTACCTCATGACGCACAATTTCCATTGGAACGTCACGGGTCCGATGTTCAACACGCTCCACGTGATGTTCATGCAGCAATATACCGAGCAGTGGAACGCGCTCGACCTTATCGCGGAGCGCATCCGCGCGCTCGGCTTCCCGGCTCCCGGCACCTATGCCGAGTTCGGCAAGTTGACCTCGATCAAGGAAGTGACGGGCGTGCCGAAGGCGCTTGAGATGGTGCGCCATCTCGTCGACGCGCAGGAAGCGACGGCCCGCACGGCGCGCGATCTGTTCCCGCTTCTGGAAGAGGCGAACGACCAGCCGACCGCCGACCTGCTCACGCAGCGCCTCGACGTGCATGAAAAGACCGCGTGGATGCTTCGTTCGCTGCTGGAAGAGTAGTCGAATTGATGACTTCGGAGCGTGGCCCGTTCACGCTCCGAATTTCATCTGCCGCTCCGGGATCGAGCACGTCTTCCCGCTTTTCAGAAAATGTTATAAGTCTGCGTCTCGCCGCCTCTGGATAGTCGGAGAACGATGCAGTTTCTTTACTCGATTTCCCGGGTTTTGATCGCAGGCGCACTTGCCGGAGCGCTGGCTGTTCTCACGCTAACGCTATGGCCCGACCTCATCGGGCGCGGCGAAGAAGGGCTTGCCCGCATCCGCCTTGCTGCGCACGATGCGCAGCGCGTCCTGTACGCTAAGCTCGGATGGCCGCTGCCAGGCACGCCGGATCTTGGCCGCCTCAACGAGCGACTGGCCGAAAAGGGCCTCGCGCGCGGCGCGCCGGTCTTCATCCGCATCTTCAAGCGCGAGCGGGAACTCGAACTCTGGATGAGGCGCGGGGACGGCTTCGTGCTGTTCGCGTCCTACCCCGTTTGCCGTCATTCAGGCGGGCTGGGGCCGAAGCTTCGCGAAGGCGATCGTCAGGCGCCCGAAGGCTTCTATACGGTAGGACGCAGCCAACTCAATCCGAAC
Organism: Rhodomicrobium udaipurense JA643; assembly: GCF_000636015.1. Classification (GTDB taxonomy): domain Bacteria; phylum Pseudomonadota; class Alphaproteobacteria; order Rhizobiales; family Rhodomicrobiaceae; genus Rhodomicrobium; species Rhodomicrobium udaipurense. Next base: position 6,610 of record NZ_JFZJ01000007.1, on the reverse strand, counting down.
AGCGCCTATCGCCGCTCCTTCAATCTCGGCTATCCCAATCTGTACGACGCCGCCAACGGCCGAACGGGCTCGTTCCTTATGGTGCATGGGGCCTGCCTCTCTGTGGGCTGCTATGCCATGACGGACCCGGTCATTGACGAGATCTGGGAGCTTGTCACCGCCGCGCTCGATCGTGGGCAAAAGCGGTTCAGCGCGCACATCTTTCCATTTCGCATGAGCGAGGCGCATCTTGCCATCCACGATAGGGCTCCGTGGGGCGAGTTCTGGCGCGACCTCAAGCGGGGATACGACCTTTTCGAGGCCTCGCGCACGCCGCCGCGCATCGGGGTTTGCGCGAAGCGTTATGTCGCAAGAAGCGGCGCGGCGGGAAGCTACGGTGAGAGCGAACTGGCAGAGCTTTGCGATCAGGAAGCCCAGCGTCAGTAAGCGTCATTTTGGGGGGCGACGTGCGCCGGTGTGACGTTTGTCACTCCGCAGCCTTGCGCGGCCGCTCGGTCAGCGCGTCGGCCAGTTCGGATTCCAGCGCCATCGGCTCATCTGGCGCGGTTTCGTGTGCCTTTGCCCCGCGCGTAAGCCGGGTTTGCAGCTTGTCGAGATAAAGATAGATCACCGGCGTCGTGTAGAGCGTGAGGATCTGGCTGAGCGCGAGACCGCCCACCATGGCGTAGCCGAGCGGCTGGCGCAGCTCCGAGCCGGAGCCCGTGCCGAGCATCAGCGGCACGCCGCCGAGCAGCGCCGCCGCCGTCGTCATCAGGATCGGGCGGAAGCGCAACAGCGCCGCCTCGCGGATCGACTCCTCGGCCGATAGCCCGCGTTGCCGCTCCGCCGTGATGGCGAAGTCAACCATCATGATGCCGTTCTTCTTCACGATGCCGATGAGCAGGATGATGCCGATGATGCCGATCACCGACAGGTCGAAGCCGAACGCCATCAGCATGAGCAGCGCGCCGACGCCCGCGGACGGCAGCGTCGACAGGATCGTGAGCGGGTGGATGAAGCTCTCGTAGAGCATGCCGAGGATGATATAGACGGTTATGAGCGCCGCCACGATCAAGATCGGCGTCGTGCGCAGCGAATCCTGAAAGGCCTGCGCATTGCCCTGGAAATTGCCCACCAACGTCTTGGGCGCGCCGATCTCCGCCATCGCCGCGTTGATCGCGGTGACACCTTCGCCGAGCGCAACGCCGGGCTTCAGGTTGAAGAACACGGTCGCGGACGGAAACTGGCTCTGGTGGGTGATCGACAGATAGCCGGTCTTGTCGGTGTCGAAGGTGGCGAGCGTCGAGAGCGGCAACATCTGCCCCGTATTCGGCGAGCGCACATAGATGCGGTTCAGCACATCCGGCTGCGTCTGAAGCTCCGGCAGGATTTCGAGCACCACATTGTACGTTGAAAGCTGCGTATAATACTGCACGACCTGACGTTGGCCGAGCGCGCTGTTCAGCGTCGCGTCGATATGCTGCGGCGTGATGCCGTAAAGCGAGGCGCGGTCGCGGTCGATCTTCACCGAGAGCTGCGGCGCGTTGATGAGGAGGTCGGTCGAGACGTCAGCGAGGGCGGGCAGCGTCCTGAGCTTCGCGACGATCTGCGGCGTCCACTCGTTCAGCTCTTCGAGGCTCGCGTCCTGGAGCGTGTACTGGTAAAGCGCCCGCGACGCCCGCGCGCCAACGGTGATGTCCTGCGCGGGCGACAGGAACGCCGCCGCGCCCTGCACCTCGGCGAGCTTCGGGCGCAGCCTGTTGACGATTTCAAGCGCGCTCGCCTTGCGCTCGCCCCATGGCTTCAGCCGGATGAAGATGCGGCCGGAGTTCAGCGTCGCGCCGGGCGACGATCCGAGGAAGGAGGCGACGGTCGCGATGTCGGGATCTTCTGCGATGATGTCGGCCAGCACCTTCTGACGCCTCACCATCTCGTCGAACGAAATGTCCTGCGGTGCGTCCGTGATGGCCACGATGGAGCCCGTGTCCTGCACGGGGAAGAACCCCTTGGGGATGATGACAAACAGATAGATCGTCAGCGCAAGCGTTGCGAAGAAGACCATGAGCGTGAAGCGGCGGAAGTGCAGCGCCACGTCGAGTGTGCGCGCATAGCCCGCCTGAAGCGCCTCGAAAAAGCGGCCGATCATGCGAGAAAGAAGGCCCGGCCGCTCCTCCTCATGCGGCGTCAGGAAGCGCGAGCACAGCATGGGCGTGAGCGTCAGCGCGACGACGACCGAAACCGCGATGGTAACGGTGACGGTCATCGCAAATTCGTGCATCAGCCGCCCGATGATTCCGCCCATGAGCAGGAGCGGGATGAACACGGCGACGAGCGAAAGGCTGATCGACATCACGGTGAAGCCGATCTCGCTCGCGCCCTTCAGCGCGGCGCGGAACGGCGGCTCGCCGTTCTCGATGTGGCGGACAATGTTTTCGACCACCACGATGGCGTCATCCACCACGAAGCCCACCGCGATGACGAGCGCCATCAGCGAGAGATTATCGAGGCTGAAGCCCGCGACATACATCACCGCAAAGGTGCCGATGAGCGAGATAGGCACGATGGCGCTCGCGATCAGCGTCGCGCGGAGATTGCGCAGGAACAGGAGAACGACCAGCACCACGAGGCCGATGGTGAGCAAAAGCGTGAACTCGACCTCGTGGACCGAGGCGCGGATGGTTTCCGTCCGGTCGTTCATGATGTCGATCTTGACGCCCGCCGGGATCACGCTTGCGAATTTCGGCAGCGCCGCCTTGATCGCGTCGACCGTCTCGATGACGTTGGCGCCCGGTTGCTTGAAGATGACGAGCAGCACCGAGCGCTTGCCGTTCGCCCATGCGCCCGAAAGCGTGTTCTCCGGCCCGGCCACGGCGCGGCCCACATCGGCAACGCGGATCGGTGCCCCGTTGCGGTAGGCTAGGATGACTTTGTCGTAGTCCTCGGGCTTCACGATCTGATCGTTCGCCGCGATGGTGAAGCTCTGCTCCACGCCCTGAACGGTGCCCTTTGCGGCATCGGCGGTGATCGTGCCGAGCATGGCGCGCACGTCTTCGAGGGTGAGGCCGCGCGACGCGAGCCGCTCCGGGTCGACCTGCACGCGTACGGATGGCTTCTGCTGCCCGCCGATGTTCACATTCGCGACGCCACGGATCTGCGAGATCTGCTGCGCGAGGATGTTTTCCGCCTGATCGCTGACTTCGGTGATGGGCAGCGTATCCGCCGTCACCGACAGGATGATGATCGGCGGATCGGCCGGATTGAATTTGCGGTAGCTCGGCGGCGAGCTGAGCGACGTGGGCAGCTTCCGCCCGGCGGCGGTGATGGCGGCCTGCACGTCCTGCGCCGCCGCGTCGATGCTGCGGTCCAGCTCGAACTGGATGTTGATCTGCGTATTGCCGAGCGTGCTCGTGGATGTGAGTTGCGTCACGCCCGCTATCTGGCCGAACTGCTGTTCGAGCGGCGTCGCGACCGAGGACGCCATGGTCTGAGCCGACGCGCCCGGAAGCTGTGCCGAAACCTGGATCGTCGGGAAGTCCACCTGCGGCAGCGGCGCGACGGGCAGATAGAAGAACGCGGCGACGCCTGACAGCACGATGGCCGCCATCATGAGCGTGGTGGCGACGGGGCGAAGAATGAACGGTGTGGAAATGCTCATGTGCGGCCCGCGGCGTCGTTCGCGGCCATGGGCTTCGCCTTCGGCTCGATCTGGATATCCTGGCGCAGGCGGTAATGGTTCGAGACGATGACGACATCGCCCTCGGTCACGCCCTTTGCGACGACCGTCTCGCCCTCATGGCTCGGGCCGATTTCGACCGCCGCCATCTGCGCGCTGCCCTTTGGTGTGGCGACCCAGACGTAAAGGCCGTTGGGACCGCGCTGGACTGCGGCGGCTGGCACGGTGACGGCGTTGTTGAGCATGCCCGCCTCGACGAGCACAGAGGCATATTGGCCGGGCCAAAGCGCATCGTTTCTGTTGTCGAATGTCGCCTTGAGGCGGATCGTTCCCGTCGTCTGATCGACCTTGTTGTCGATGACCGTCAGTTTGCCCTTCGCCAGGGGCCTCTTCGCGTCGTGATCGAGGGCGATCACCGAAACCGGCCCAGCCTTCTGCGCCTCGCGGATCAAGGGCAGCTTCGCCTCGGGCAGGGTGAAGACAACCGAGATCGGGTCAACCTGTTTGAGTTCGGCGATGAAGGTCTGGTCGCTCGCGCGGACGATGTTGCCGACGTGAACCGCCGAAATGCCGATGCGCCCGTCGAAGGTTGCGGTTATCGTGGTGTAGCTGAGGTTGGTTTCAGCGGTGCGGATGGCGGCTTCGTCGGCCTGCACGAGCGCGCGCCCGATGCCGACTTTCGCGGTGAGCTGGTCCACCGTCTGCTGCGAGGCGAAGCGCTGTGTCGAAAGCTGTAGGCTGCGGTTGAGGTCTTTCTCGTCGGATTCGAGTTGCGCCTTGTCCTGCGCGAGCTTGGCCTTGGCGGAGTCGAGCGCCGCGCGGTAGAGGCGAGGATCGATAATGGCGAGGACGTCGCCTTTTTTGACCAATTGGCCATCCGCGAAGTTTACCTTGTCGAGCGTCCCGTCCACGCGGGAGCGGATCTGCACGGTCTGAAATGCTTCGACCGCGCCGATGCCTAACAGGAGCACGGGCACGTCGCGCACGCGCGCGGGCACGGTGGAGACAGCGATGGCGGCTGGCGCGAGCGCGGCCTGCGGGGCGGGCTTCGGCGACGGCCCCGCCATCAGCGCGACCGCTGTTGCTGCGGAGAGAAGCACAAGGCCCGCTAACACTCTACGAAACATCAAAATCCCCGTTTAGGCTCTGGCTGACCGGAAGCGTGAAAGCGCCGCCGCTCGGTGCGCATCGCGGCCGTCATGTTCGGGCGTCTCGCCAGCGGCCGAGCCTGCCACGAAAGACCCTTACCGGTTTAACACTCCTTCGTGTCAAACCCTGCGCGATGCGGTGCACGATGGTGCATCGGCCCATTCAAAAGAAGCGTGGTGGTGTCGAATTCGACAGCATCGAGATTCCGCTCCGGTCAGTCCCGGAGTATGCAGGAGAAATTCCCGCGCTAAAAGGGAAGGGTAGGGACGTGGGGCAAGTCTTACCGTCTTTTAATCATTGCCGGTCGAAGGGGGGAACGATTGATATGTTGAGGGCAATCGCGGCCGACGCTGTGTTCTGCGCCGCCTTCCTCGTGGAGAGCCTGGCGCTTCTGTCGATATTGGAGGGAGCATTCGGGCTCGCGTTCGGCGAACTCTCCATTCCGATCCTGAAGACGTGGCGGGCGGTGACGGAGCCCTTCGTCGGCTTCGGCGCTGCCGTGTTTTCGTCGAAACCGCCGGTTTGGGTTGTCGACGCCGCCGCGATTTCGGGAGTGTTATTCTTCCTCTTCTTCATCCGACAGGCGCGCAATGCCATCGCGCCATTCGAGGACGGCACCTATCCGCCCGGCGCGGTCGTGACGCGATACGACGCCCTCATCGACGACGCGATCCCCACTGTGCTCTGCGCTCTGGGCGCTGTGCTGTTCGCGCCGACGCTGCTGCCGCTGCTAACGCTTCCCGTTGCGCTCTGGCTGCTCGGCCGGAAGCTCGTCGGCCGCCCGGCCTGGTTCGCGGTTTCGAACGCATATTACGTGAACGTGGCGGCTCTGGTTTGTCTGGCGGCTGCGGGCTTCTGGTTCGGACGGGCGTAGGAGGCCACGGGCCGGCAACGGCGTGCGGCTGCTGCGGAGGTGATCCGCTGCGGCATCTGCCGGAAGAGCGGCCTGCTCTGCTCACGGTGGTGAAGGCTTCACGCCGCCGAAAATATAATGGCCGGGGAAATCCCCGGCCATGATTCTTGAAGCCTGAAGCTTTTCGGCGTTCGCTTGCAGCGGGCACGAATGCCCTAGTAAACGCGCGCCTTCGGCTGGATGTACTGCACATCGTTTGTCAGCGTGTGCGTATGGACCGGGCGATATTCGAGCGCCACGCTGCGCTTTTCGTCGTCGCCATAGGCGAGCGTGTGCTTCATCCAGTTCTCGTCGTCGCGGTTCGGGAAGTCCTCGCGGGCATGCGCGCCGCGACTTTCCTGCCGGGCATGCGCACCTGAAACCGTGGCGAGCGCCAGGCCGATCATGTTGTTGAATTCGAGCGTCTCGGTTAGGTCCGTGTTCCAGACGAGCGAGCGGTCGGTAACGCGAACGTCCTCGATCCCGTCCCACACTTCCTTGATGAGCCTCACGCCCTCTTCGAGCACGTCCGCCTGACGGAACACCGCGCAATTGTTCTGCATGATGCGCTGCATCTTGCCGCGAAGCACGGCGGTGGGCGTCGAGCCGTTGGCGTGGCGGAAGCGGTCGAGCCGCGCGATGGCTTCCTCGCCCGCATTGGCCGGGAGGTTCGAGTGCTCGCCTTTTTCGATGGTCTCGGCGCAGCGCAATGCTGCCGCGCGGCCGAACACCACGAGGTCGATCAGCGAGTTGGAGCCGAGGCGGTTCGCGCCGTGCACGCTCGCGCAGGACGCTTCGCCGATGGCCATCAGGCCGGGGATCGTCGCATCCGGATCGCCCGCGCGAGGGTTGAGCGCCTCGCCCAGGTGGTTCGTCGGGATGCCGCCCATGTTGTAGTGAACGGTCGGGATAACGGG
>NZ_JFZJ01000006.1 GCF_000636015.1 Rhodomicrobium udaipurense JA643 | reverse complement strand
TTGCACGCGCGTATCGACATGCTGACCCCAGTAGGAATATGGCCAACCGTAGAAGCCGCCCTCCTTGACGCTCGTCAGATAATCAGGCGGAAGCTCGCTGCCGAGTTCGTCGCGTTCGTTCACCGCCGCCCACAGCACGCCCGTCTGCGGCTCGATGGCCATGCCGACCGGATTGCGGATGCCGCTTGCGAACACGCGATGCTGGCCGGTCGCGACGTCAACCTCCCAGATCATCGCGCGATCCTTCTCAAGCTCCATGCCATTTTCGCCGATATTGCTGTTCGAGCCGATGGCGACAAAAAGCTTCGTGCCGTCCTTGCTCGCGACGATATTCTTCGTCCAGTGGTGGTTCATCTCACCCGGAAGGTCGGTCAGCTTTTCGCCCGCGACCGTGATCTTCGTCTGCCCTTCCTGATAGGGATATTTCATGATCGAATTTGCGTTGGCGACGTAAAACGTGTCGCCAATCAGCGCCATGCCGAAGGGCGAGAACAGGTTTTCGAGAAACACCTCGCGCGTCTGCGCCTCGCCGTTCGGGCCGACGCCGCGCAGGAGCGTGATGCGGTTCGCGCTACCCCTGTTAGAGCCCGCCATCTTCATGACCTTGCCCTGCACCCAGTCGCGAAAGCCCTTGGCCTCCTTGGGTGGCGCGTCGCTTTCAGCCACAAGCACGTCGCCGTTCGGCAGCACATAGAGCCAGCGCGGATGATCGAGGTTTTTCGCCAACGCCGCCACTTGAAGCCCCTCGGCGGGCTTCGGTTTCTGCCCCTCGCCCCAGCCTCGCGCGACGGCGATATTGACGGTCGGAAGCGTTGATTCCGTCGGCGGCGGGAGCTTCGGATTAGGCCCCATCCCTTCCGAGACGGGCGTAGCGGTCTGGCTCTCGCAGGCGGAGAGCGCGATGGCGGCAAGGCTCATGGCGAAAATCGTCCTGATCGGCTTCACGGCATAACTCCCTTATTCTTGCGATAACAAGGGCGCGGAAGCCGCGATGTTCCGTCAGGTGCGGGAGACGAAGGCGAGCGCGCCATGCGCCGCCGCTGCTCCGGTCGAGAACGCCGCTTGCAACAGATAGCCGCCGGTCGGCGCTTCGTAGTCGAGCATTTCGCCCGCGACGAAGACGCCCTGCTTCTTCCGAAGCATGAAGTCGTCGAGTTCCTCGAAAGGCACGCCGCCAGCCGACGAGATGGCGCGCTCGATGGGTGCGGGCGCTGTGAGCGGCACGCGAACGCCCTTGATGAGGCGCACAAGCTCGGCCGCGTCGAGATCGGCGAGGGGTGCCCCGCCGCGCACGGCTTCTTCATAGAGAAGGCCGATGGCGACGGGCGCGAGCTTCGCCGCCTTGCGCAAATGTGCCGACAGCGTCTGCTTGCCGCGCGGCCTCGACAGCGCCGCTTCAAGGGCCTCGGCTTCGATCCCCGGACGAAGGTCGATAATCAGGTCGGCAGCCCCCTCGCGCTCCAAGGCGTCGCGCAAGGACGCCGACAGCGCATAGATCGCGCCGCCCTCGATGCCCGCCTTCGTGATGGTGGCGTCGCCGCGCACGCTCCGCCCTTCGAACGAAAACGCCACGCCCTTTAGCGGCTCACCCTCGAAACGCGCGTGGAAGATGTCCGAGAAATCGACCGCGAAGCCACAGTTCGACGGTTTCAGCGGCGCGACCTTGATGCCCTCACGCTGAAAAATCGGAACCCAGCCGCCATCGGAACCGAGGCGCGGCCAGCTTGCGCCGCCGAGCGCGAAGATCGCCGCGTCGGCGCGAACGGTCACGCGGCCGTTCGGCGTGTCGAACAGGAGCGCGCCCGCCTCGTCCCAGCCCCGCCAGCGATGGCGCTGCCGGAACGCGACGCCAAGACCGCGCAGCCGCCCTAGCCAAGCGCGCAACAGCGGCGACGCTTTCATCGCCTTCGGAAATACGCGCCCGCTCGTGCCGACGAACGTTTCCTGCCCCAGCGCCTCGCACCACGCGATGAGCGCGGACGGGGGAAACGCCTCGATCGCGGCCCGGAGATGCGGCTCCGCCGCGCCGTAGCGCGAAAGGAAGTGCGGAAGCTCCTCGCTATGCGTGAGATTAAGCCCGCCGCGCCCCGCGAGCAGGAACTTGCGCCCGACGCTCGGCATCGCGTCATAGACCGTCACGGCGATGCCCGCGCCAGCCAGCACCTCGGCGGCCATCAGCCCAGCCGGCCCGCCGCCGATAATAGCAGCCTGTTTTTCCGTCTCAGCCATAGCGCCCGCTGACCTCCATATGTCGCGCGACAAGGCGCGCGAGCGGCGGCCCGATCATGATGATGATGAGGAAACGAATCGTTTGCAGCGCCATGACAAAGGGCACATCCACATTTGTTGACGCGGCAATGATCGCGACCGAGTCCATGCCGCCGGGGCTTGTCGCGAGATAGGCGGTCAGCGGGTCGATGCCGAGCGTTTCGGTGAGAAGCCAGGCGAGCACGGCGGAAAACGCGATCAGCGATGCGACCGATAGCACGATCTTCGGCAGCGCGCGGAAGGCATGCGCGAGGATGTCCGGCGTGAAGCACAGGCCGACATTCCACCCGAGCAGCGCGTAGGTCGCCGCCATCAGCCACTTCGGCAGTTCGATATGGACGAGCCCGGCGAGGTTGAGCGCGGAACCGGCGAGGAGCGCCAGCAGCATCGCGCCCGAGGGAAAATGAGAGGCGCGGCCGAGAACGGCGCAAATGCCCGCTAGCAGCAGCGTCACGGCGAAGGCGCGTTCGTTTACGGCCGGGAACCATGCGATGTCCGGGTGCGGGACGCCGGTCGAATGCGCCCAGAACGTCGCCACCACGGAGGCGAGGCTCGCCACGCAGGCTACGCGGAAATATTGCATGAAGGCCACGAGCCGAGCGTCCGCCCCAAACTCGCCCGCCATGATAACCATTGCGCCCGCCGCGCCCGGCCACGATCCCCAGATGCTCGTCGTCCCCGGCATGGCGCGCCAGCGGCTCATCGCCCAGCCGAGAAGGCTCGACGCGACGATGATCGAAAATACGACACCGAGGATGATCGGCCATTCCTTCGCGAAGGATTGAAGGATCGACGGCGTGATCGCGCTCGCAATGAAAAGCCCCATCAACGCCTGCGCGCCGATATAGGGAACATGCGCCACGCGGATCGTCGCGCCCTTGACGCCGAGCACCACGCCAGCCGCCATCGGCCCGAGGAACACCGCCGCCGGAATACCCACGAGGTCGAGCAGCGCCGCGAACGCCGCCGAAAAAAGCGCGAGCATCAGCCACTGCCGGGCGTGAGGCGGCAGCGTCTCGAAACGGCGGGGGAACGGGATCAAATGCAAAACTCCGGGGCAGTATCGGCGTTGCTTAAGCCCCGCATTACCGCGCACGCGATGCAAACGCAACCGACGCTGCGCGAAAGGCGGTCGCGCCGCATTAGCAGCCCGGGGCTAGGCCAACCAGTGGAGCGAATTTGACATTTGAGTCCCGGCTGTCGCGAGTTCTCGCTCAAATTCAAAAGCTCCACTAGCAGGCTGCTGCAAAAGGTTTTTCGGGTTGCACCAACGCACTCTGGGAGCTAGTTGAATATATCCGTCTCACTTCAACCCGACCACAGATCCCGTTTTACAGGTTGTGACCGGAAAGCTTTTTGGTTTTTCTGCGGGCTACACCCTAGGAAGTGTGGACTCTTGGGATTCCCAAGGGAATGCAAATCAGATTCAAGGCTGTCATTTGGGAGGCAGCCATGGGTGTTCTGGACCGTCTGGTTCTTCGAGACGATCAATGGAAGCGGATTTCGCCGCATATCATCGGCGATGAGCGTACGCGTGGTTCGTCCGGCCGCGACAATCGCATGTTCGTGGAAGGGGTGCTTTGGATCGTGCGCACGGGCTCGCCCTGGCGCGATCTGCCCGAGGTGTTCGGCGCGTGGAACAGCGCGTTCCGCCGCTTCAGCCGCTGGAGCCGGAAGGGTGTCTGGTGGCGCATGTTCGAGGCGATGTCCGACGATCCGGACTTTGAATATCTGATCGTGGACTCGACCATCGTCCGCGCCCACCAGCACGCCGCCGGCGCAAAAAAGGGGCTGAAGATCAGGCCCATCCCCATCAAGCCCTTGGCCGTTCGCGTGGCGGCCTGAGCACCAAAATCCACATGGCTGTCCGCGGTCTCGGCTGCCCTGTCCGCTTCACGCTCACGGCAGGCCAGAAAGGTGATGCGCCGCAGGCAGCGCCTCTGATCGAAGGACTGCCTGCCGACATTGTCATGGCCGATACGGCTTACGACAGCGATCGTCTGCGCAACGCCATCGCCGAAAAAGGCGCCGTGGCGGTCATCCCCAACAATCCCTCGCGCGCAAGAAAACATCCGCTGGACAAACATCTCTATGCCCAGCATCACCTGATCGAATGCTGCTTCTCGAAGCTCAAACAGTTTCGACGCATCGCTACGAGATATGAGAAGACCGCCCGAAACTACCGCTCCATGATCGCTCTCGCCGCAACCATCTTGTGGATCCGATAAATGTCCACACTTCCTAGTGGTCGTTGCGCTTAAGACATTTGCCCGCGAGGGGTGCTGCAAACGGATGTAGATGCCGGACCGGAACCACTAGCCTCTCCTGTCCATCGTCGCCCTGACCGAGGCGGTCGAAAAGTGTCCGGGCAGCAGCCATGCGCCTCGTCCCCAATTCTCTTTCGTGGTGTTGAAAAGGCCACGCAAGTCTCGCGAAGGCCCACAGGCGGGGTTAGTTTATGCCGAAGTGATTCTCGGCAAGCACTCTGCCTTCGTTGCGTCTCATCCCGCTGCGATTGTGCGCTGCACAATGAGCCGCTATCCTGCTCAAGCATGGCGCCTCGCGCGCCGGAAGTGGAATTTGATGTCAGAGAAACCGCGTCTCGGCAGCTTTCAAAGCCTCGGTCCGAACGGCTTCCACGAGGTGGCCTATACCGAATGGGGCGACCCGCAAAGCCCTCGTCTCGTTTTCTGCGTGCATGGCTACACGCGCAACAGCCGCGACTTCGACGTTCTCGCGGAAAGCCTCGCCGAGGAGTGCCACGTCGTTTGCATGGACGTCGCCGGGCGCGGGCGAAGCGAATGGCTGCCGAAGAAAAACGACTATTCCTTTTCGCTCTACCTCACCGACGCGGCGGCGCTTCTCGCCCGCGTAACCGCGCCCCCTCCACCGCCAACCGGCCTCAAACGCGTTTTCAGGCGCACCCAGCCCAAGCCGAAGCGCCATATCGACTGGATCGGCACGTCGATGGGCGGCCTCATCGGCATGATGCTCGCCGCTCGTCGGAATTCGCCGATCCGCCGCCTGATCCTGAACGATGTCGGGCCGCTCGTGCCCTGGCCCGCTCTCATGCGCATGAAGAAGGCGCAGACCGGGCTCGGCCGCTCCTTTTCGTGTCTCGAAGATGTCGAGTTCCATCTGCGCGAGACGTGCGCTTCATTCGGCCCGCTCACCGAAACACAGTGGCGGAAGGTGACGACCAACAGCGCCATCGAACAGCGTGACGGTTCCTACGTCCTCGCCTTCGATCCTGCGATCATCACGCATATGCGCTCGGGCGGCGTTACGGGCGTCGCCTTCGGTAGCGAGTTTCTCGCCGGTGTCGATCTCTGGCCGACTTATGAAGCGATCCGTTGCCCGACGCTGGTGCTGCGCGGCGCGGAAAGCGACCTTTTGCTCGGGAAGATCGCCGATGACATGATGCGGCGCGGACCTCGCGCGAAAATCGTGGAGTTCGAGGGCATCGGACACGCGCCGTGGCTTATGGCGGATGAACAGATTGGGGCGGTGCGCGATTTTTTGTTCGCAAGCACCGTAAAGGCCCCGGCGGCTGAACCGGTGCGTCGCGAAAAGGTTGCGCTGCATCCTGCGTGAGCGATCGGAGCAGCCGCCGGAAACAGGGCAAAAAATGCATGGGTCTCTCAGCGACGGGTGCGGAAAGCCCATGCTGACAGCGAAAACGCTTATCGAGCGGCAGCGATGTCGAAGCCTTCTTCCTTGCACTTGACGCCAAGAAAAGCGTTGATCTCCTTCACGACGCCGTTCGCGATTACGCTGAAGTTCGCGTCGACCGCAGTCGCTGACCATATCGCCGTCTTGGCAAGAAGAGGCGCCTCGATTGTGCCCCAGTTCAGCTCTGCCTTGGTCGCCCGGCCGTTCTCGAAGGTAACCACAGGCTCGATCGACAGTTTGACGTCGTAGGCGCTGCCTTCAGCGGGGTTCTTATTGTCGAGTTTACAGGTGATGTCGTGCTTCTTCAGCTTCAGCGTACCCGAAGGCTTCGACGCAACCTCGGCAATGGCGTCGCGGTCGAGATCGATGTGCGCCGAACACAGCGCATGACCCCAAGGCCATGTCAGCTTGTCTCCCAGATAGCCTGCCTGAATGTCGGAGCCGAGCCATGTCTTGGTGACGTTGCAAGAAATCGGCGCGCCGCTCTTCGCTTCCGCGAACGCTTTGCAGATTTCGAGCTTGCATGCCTTGCGGTCTTCTTTTTCCTTGGCCATACGCTCCGCAAGTTCCGGCGCGATGGCCGGAACGGGAGCAGCGGCTTCCGCAGACGCCGGGGCGGGAGCGGCGTCTTCAGCAGACGCCGGGACAGAAACGGTCAGCGTCAGCGCTGCAGCCCCTGCGAAAAGCGCGACTTTATGCATCCAAGAGGTCATGTTCTCTCCACGGATCGTTGAGTTTGCATACGATTTCGGTTGAGCAAGGGGCGTAGCGGACGCCCCCGCCCAAGGGTGTCGGTGACCGCGCGATTTCGAATGAAAGCCCACTGTGATGCAGCGGCCCGGCTTTCGATGGCGCGAGCGAGCGCAAGAGCATCGGGCGGTCGTCGACCGAGGTTGGCAAGCATCGAGCCGGTCCCCGCTGGGCCGATATTTGCGATGGGGGAAAATCATTGATATCCGACCAACTCGATAGAACGAAAGCGCGACAGTTAACACGATCTGCTTAATTGTCTTGATCACGAACTGCAATCTAAGCACGCATGTTTTCCACTTCACACTCAGCTTGTCCCCGCTATTCGCATTAAATTTCTCGATGCCCTCGGAACCGGCTTTTTCCGGCCAACCGCCAGAAACCCGAGCCTTCCCCCTGCAACGCTTTGCGAACCTCCATGCCCCGACGAAAAATAAGCCCCCAATTGCCAAGGCTTATCGAGAGACGAGCCGACCGGTCAAATCACCCTGATCGGTTCGGCTCGGAACTTGAAGAACGGCATTAGAGGAATGAGACCACAGTGGCGAGCGGGAGCATCTTGACGAAAATGTTGAAGCCCTGCTTCATGCTCGAAGTCGGCACGATGACGACATCGCCCGACTGCAAGAGCGGGTCTTCAGCGCCCCCGTCGCGGATTTTCGCCATATCGTAGCGGATGGCGGATCGCTTGTCGTTGGTCGTGCGGAACACGACAGCCGTTGAGTCGGCCGCTTCATCCGAGCCGCCAGCCTGAGCCACGGCCTGCACCAGAGACAGACCGCCGACCATCGGCACGACGCCCGGCTTTTTCACCGCGCCCTCCACGGTGACGCGCTGACTATTGTACTCTTTCACGAAAACGGTGATCTGCGGCTTCTGAAGATATTTCGCACCGAGAAGTGTCGTCAGGTCTTGCTCGATCTCGCGCGCGGAGCGGCCACCCGCTTGCATCTCGCCCACGAGCGGATAGTTGATCGTCCCAGCCTCGGAAACCTGCACCGTCTTCGACAAGTCCGGAACCTTGAAGACCGTGATGTCAAGAACGTCGAGCGGTCCGACCTTGTAGGATTTGCTCTTCGGATCGCTCATCGCACTATAGGCGCGGGCGGCCTGCTTGATTGCAGCGGTAGCCTCCGGCTCCCTCACCGTAGCCCCCCCGCTCGCTGCGTCGGTATTCGGCGCCGCGGATTCCGCAGCCGGAGGCGTGCCTGCGAGCGACATCTTTTCCGGCGATCCGTCGCTAAGCGAGGAGACGCCGCACGCGCTCACGAAGACTGCGGCCATCACCGGTGCCAGAAGCCTGAACAGAGCTTTCATCCCCACGAACCTCATCACTCGTAATTCCTTCCGGTTCCGGCAAATCGCCAGCATGGAGGTTTTTCAAGACACCCAGGGGACGTGTGACGACCAAGTGATGGGCTTCCTTTTCGCCAACGATTTTCGCCGCGGCTTCCCTTCCCTTAAGGAGATCCGGCGGACGGGAGTCGTTGTTGTGGGCGTCCGTTGCAAGGATATGCACGCGTCCTTCTTCGAGCATGCGCTGAGCCCAGTAGCGCGGGCGGCGGCCGAAACGCCCGAGAAGCGATCCGGCTGTGACCTGCATCCAGACCCCGCGCGACGAAAGCCGCTCGATGACGTCGTATTTCCCTTCGATCCAGGTTAATCGCTCGGGATGGGTCAGGATCGGCACGTAACCGGCGACGAGAATGCTGAAAAACAGGTCTTCCAGACGCGCGAGAGCGACGTGGTGCGGCGGCTCGACGAGGACATAGGCCGTATCGTCGAGCGCTAGCAGATGCCCGCGTTGCAGCCCTTCGACGAAATCGGGAATGATATGGTTGTCTGCGCCGGTGGCGATATGGAGCGGTATTCCGGCCTCGTCGAGACTGGTTTGCAGCGCAGCTGCCGCTTCGCGGATTTGAGGACCGGTGTTGTGATAGAGGCCGGGCAGAATGTGCGGGGTGCAGGCCACACAGAGGACACCCTGATCGACATAGGCGCGCGCCATCTCGAAAGAGACCCTCATATTGGGCGATCCATCGTCGATTCCGGGCAGCAGATGGCTATGGAGATCGAACATTTCGGTAAGCGCTCGTGACGATTTGCAGAAACTTTGTCAAAAACTTCAAAAGCACTTTAGCAATTTCAGGTTTCCATTCAAGCAGGATGAAACACCTGCGCCATAATGGAGATAAAAATCCCCAAGGAAAATAAGCCAGCACAACCTCTGCGCGAGCCGTCGACGTCTCAGTTATGCCTTAGTTCTGAATTCGCCGAAGCTTTGCATTGACCTAAGTTATGCCCAAACTTGCGCCAGCAAACGCAGGCTTAGATTTGTTTTAAATATCAAAGACGATAGTATTCTGGATTTCGCTTGCAGAGCATCCGGCGAGTAAGCCACGCTCGCCCTCGAACGCGCCACGCTCCGTCTCAGTCTCCGGAGATGAAATACAAGCGTTTACGGCGTCCGCCGAGCCGTGAAGTCACGAAACACCTCGAGCGTCTCGGCGCTCACATGATGCTCGATGCCTTCAGCGTCGCGGCGCGCCGTCTCCGGCGAAATGCCGAGCGCGAACCATCAGCCGTTTCAGCATCTTTGCAACCGTTGGCTGCGCAACACCGAGACGCTCGGCAATATCCACCTGGCGCGCTTCGCCCCGCGCGGCGATCAGATCGTCGATCAGCTCGACGTAATCTTCCACGATCTCAAGTCTATGCGCGCGCCGCGTCTCACGAAAGCTCGCGGACTGGAGATCGGCGTCGATAAGGGGATTGCAGTTTGTGTTCTGTGAGGTCATGGCGGTGAAGCAAAAAATGCGGATCTGTTCATCCTAGAACGGCGATCGGTTCCGAACGCGTGGCTCTACCGCACCGTTACCGCGTTCGTGCGCCGCGGCCAGAGCGGAACCCTCTGCCTCACCGGAAATTGTTCTCCGCGAGCGATCAAGAGCCTTGCGTGCTGACGCGGGTTTATTATAGCATAGGCTATACTTCATAGGGAGGTAAATGAATGGCTTCCGACGCGTCTTTTCCCATTGATAATGTCCCCGCCGCTGGCGGCATGTCGCATGCGGCGTTGCGGGACGCCATCGCGGGAAGGCGCGGCAGGATCGTCACCGGATGGATGTTCACTGGCCCCGCCGTCGTGGCCTCTATCGCCTATATCGACCCCGGCAACTTCGCGACCAACATCCAGGCGGGCGCGAAATACGGCTACACGCTCCTGTGGGTGGTGCTCTCGGCCAACCTCATCGCGATGCTGTTTCAGGCGATGTCCGCGAAGCTCGGCATCGTCACAGGCCGCAACCTCGCCGAACTAGCGCGCGAGCGCTTTCCGTGGCCGCTCGCCCTTGTCATGTGGATCGTGAGCGAAATCGCCGCCATCGCGACCGACCTCGCCGAATTCCTTGGCGGCGCGATCGGCTTCTCGCTGCTGTTCGGCATGTCGCTCATCACCGGGATGGCCGCAACCGCCGTCATCACCTACGGCATTCTGATGTTCAACGGGGAGCGATTCCGGCGCATCGAACTCGTCGTCGGCTTGTTCGTCGCCGTGATCGGCGTCTGCTACGTCGTCGAACTGTTCATCGCGCCGGTGAACTGGGGCGGCGCTATGGCTGGCCTCGTCACGCCGCAGATCGCGGACGCGGACGCGCTCTTGATCGCGGTCGGCATCGTCGGCGCGACCGTCATGCCGCATGCGATCTACCTGCACTCCGCCTTGACGCAGTCGCGCGGGATGCTCAACTCCGACGCCGAGCGCGAACGCGTGCTGCGCTTCTCCAACCGTGAAGTCATCATCGCCCTCGCCCTCGCCGGCGTCGTGAACATGGCTATGGTGATCATGGCGGCGGCGGCCTTCAACGCGGGCAATCCCGAGGTCGCCGAGATCGAGACGGCCTATCACATGCTGACGCCGCTCCTCGGCGGCGCGGCGGCGACCGCTTTCCTCATCTCGCTGCTCGCTTCCGGCGTCTCAAGCTCGGTCGTCGGCACCATGGCCGGACAGGTCATCATGCAGGGCTTTTTCCGCCGCCGCATCCCGATCTGGCTGCGCCGCCTCGTGACCATGGTCCCTGCGTTCGCCATCGTCGCCATGGGCGTCGGCGCGACCGAGGCGCTCGTGATAAGCCAGGTGGTGCTGAGCCTCGCGCTCCCCTTCCCCATGATCGCGCTCATTGTGCTGTCGAGCGACCGCACGCTGATGGGCCGTTTCGCCAACGGCCGCCTGACGAAGATCGCGGCGCTTGTTGGCGCTGCCGTGATCCTCGTGTTGAACGCGGTGCTGCTTTACCAGACCGCTTTTGGAGGTTGATCGCGGTTTCGTGCCCCCTACGGAAGAAAGGCTTGACGAATCCCGGCCCCTCCGTTGTCTATAGGCGTGCGGCGCGTCCCCGCCGGGGCGCGCTTGCGCTTTCCGCGCGTGTAGCTCAGCGGTAGAGCATCCCGTTTACACCGGGACGGTCGGGAGTTCGATCCTCTCCGCGCGCACCAAAGCGCTTTTTAACATTGATTTATCAGGTTTTAGACGGTGGGACAGCGATCATCATTTTTGCCCCTTGCATGCGCCGTATGCTTCGCCCGCTTGGCTTTTCGCCCTCACACAACTTGCCCTTTGCGGAGTGACTGTCATGATCGTGCTTCTGACGCAGTGCTTTCCGCCCGACATCGGCGGGATCGAGACGTTGATGGGGCAGTTCGCGCGGGCGCTGCATGAGGCGGGGGAGCCGGTCACCGTGCTGGCCGATCGAATCCGCAGCGGCGCGCCCGAACCTCGCTGGCCGTTCGAGGTGAAGCGCTTCGGCGGCCCGCGCCCGTGGCGGCGCTGGCGAAAATCCCGAGCGCTGGCAGCGATGGGAAACCCCGAAATCATTGCCGACAGCTGGAAGTCTCTGGAGGCGCTGCCGGACCGCTCCGTCGCGGCGTTCGTGTTCGCGCATGGTAACGAGGCACTTCGACGCGACGGAAAACGGGGCGAGCGCCTGCGCGGCGCCTTGGCCAGTGCGCGCACCGTTGCGGCCAATTCCCGCTACACCGCCGGGCTCCTCGCGGGGCTACATCCCGATATTCAGGTCGTGAACCTCCCCGTTCGGCGCCATGTCCCGACGAATGAGGTCGCCCGACACGGAAATCACATCGTCAGCGTCGGTCGGCTTGAGCCGCGCAAGGGTATGGACATGGTGATCCGGGCGCTGCCCGACCTGCCGCAGGCCCGCTACACCGTGATAGGCGATGGTGCCGACCGGCCGCGGCTGGAAAGTCTCGCTAGCGAACTTGGCGTTCAGGACCGCGTCGTATTCGCGGGCGCGGCGGACGAGGCACGCAAGTCGGACCTATTGTCGGCCGCCGACATTTTCGCCATGCCCGCAAGACGCGAAGCCGCCTCAGTCGAAGGATACGGGCTTGTCTATCTTGAAGCGGCCTAGTTTTCGCTGCCGAGCATAGCGGGACTCGAAGGTGGCGCATCCGACGCCGTGCTCGACGGGCAGACGGGGCTTCTGGTGGACGGTGCTGACGCCCATTCGGTACGCGACGCGCTGGCGCGTCTTGTCGACGATGCGCCGTTGCGGACAGCGCTTGGAAATGCCGCCCGCAAAAGGGTCGAAACGCTTACTTGGGAAGCCGTTCTTCCCCGATATCTCGCGCTTTTGCGCGCAGCCCCGGCTTGCGCAATATAGCTAAGCGGCGGCGGCGCGGCGGGCGGGTGCGCCGTCGAGCATGGAAAGCACCACATCGGCCGCTTTCGCGCTCGGCGTGCCTTGCGCCAGGAACATGCGCTCGCGGATCTTCGCCAGCGCCGCAAGCTGCGCCTGCCGCTCCGGCGTGTCGCCGCTGAGCAGCGGCGCGAGCGCGTCGGCGAGTTTCGGCGCGGTGCAGTCCTCCTGAAGAAGCTCGGGAAAGGCATTTTCGCCGAGCACGAGGTTCGCCAGCACCACCGAATGAACCTTGAGAAGGAAGCGGAGCCGCGCGGCGAACGGATCGACGCGATAGGCGACGACCATCGGTGTGCCCGCAACGCCGAGTTCCAGCGTCACCGTGCCGGACGCCGCGAGCGCTGCGTCGGCGAGCCGGAACGCGGTGAACTTGTCCTCGTCGCCTTCGAGCAGGTGCGGCTTGTTCGGCCAGTCCGCGATGGCTTCCTCGACCATGCCCCGGACATGCGGCACGGCAGGCAGCAGCATCGAGAACGGCCCGATCTTCTGGCCGAGCGCAAGCACCGTTTCGCCGAAGGGCTGCATCAGGCGCGACACCTCGGATGTGCGGCTACCCGGCAGTACGAGCAGCACGGGGCGACCCGGCGCGATGCCAAGCCGCGCGCGAAAACCCGTCGCGTCGAGGCTGTCGATCCACGGCGCGCGCTCGATCAGCGGATGGCCCACATAGCTGCACGGCGGCCCGCCAAGCCGCTCATGCGCGGCAGGCTCGAACGGCAGCAGCGCAAGCAGATGATCCACGTAGGGCCGCATCTTCTTCGCGCGGCCGGGCCGCCACGCCCACACGCTCGGACTGACATAATCCACGATCGGGATATCGGGCCGCTGGCGGCGGATGCGCTTCGCAATGGGATGGGTGAATTCCGGGCTGTCGACGATGATGACGGCATGCGGATTATAGGCGAGCGCCGCGTCCACCGCGCGCCAGACGCGCCGCACGAGCTTCGGCAGTCGCGCGAGGATCGCGGCCGGTCCCATCACGGCGACGTCCGACAGCGGGAAGATCGAGGCGAGCCCCGCCGCGTGCATCTTGTCGCCGCCGACGCCCGCGAACTCGAACGCGTCTGCGCCCGCCTGCGCCTTCAGCGCTTCCATGAGCTTCGCGCCCAGCACGTCGCCCGAGTGCTCGCCCGCGACGATAAAGATGCGCCTTGCCTCAGCCATGAGTCCTCCGGTCAGCCTAGTGTCACCCTATGGCGGTGATTTCGGGCTGTCATGTGGCAAGCGGCGCAGCCCACAAGGAAGCGGCGTCGCCCACAGGGGAACTGCTCCCACACGAAGGGAGGCGGCGCAGCCGACAAGAGAGCCGCGCCGCCCTCGCGACCTCAGTCCGCAACCTCCGCTTTCGCAAGTTCCACGTCGAGCCACTCCATCGCATCCACCGGCGCAAAGCGCGCCGCCTGCTCGTAATGCTGCGTCGCCTCGCCGAGCTTCGCCTTGCCGAACAGCATCGCGAGCCCGTTCGCACACTCGATATGCGCGACGGCGTAGTCGGGCGCGAGCTTCAGCGCGGCCTCATAATGCTCAAGCGCGGCCTCCTTGGTCGCGCCGAATGTGAGGCGCGCCGCCATGCCGCCGACCTTGTTCACGACGTTCGCGTGGAAGGCGCCGAGCGCGATATGCGCATCCGCGTGCTTCGGCTCGATCTCAAGGGCACGTTCGAGCGCCGCCTTGATCTTGCCGCCATGGCCTTCCGCCAGCGCCTTCGCCACCGAGATGCCCTGACTGTAGCGGCCGAGCGCCTGCGCGTAGAGATACCAGCCGTTCGCGAGGTCCGGCGCGGCCTTCTGGAGGTTCTCGGCGCGATGGACCACATCGAGAAACAGCGCGAGCTTTGCGTCGTGCTCGTGTTCGAGATAGGTGGCCTGAATATTCGCCGCCTTGTTCGCGACGTTCGCGCCGATGAGACCGAGCGACCCGCCGAGAAGGAACGCGTCCTCGAAATCGCCGCGATGATACGCCCGCCACGCATCCTGAAGAATCGCCGCCGTGTCGCCCGCGTCGCCATCCGGCGCAAGCGCGGCATGGGCCTTCACGAAAGCCGCGTCCGGGAACGGCTCGCGGTCGCCGCGATGCAGCCGCGCCCAGTTCTTTTTCAGCAACTGACCGGAATACTCGAATGTTTCACCTTCGTACCGCTTCCACTTTGTTTTCTTCGCCATCATTTTTGTTTCCTCC
Organism: Rhodomicrobium udaipurense JA643; assembly: GCF_000636015.1. GTDB lineage: Bacteria > Pseudomonadota > Alphaproteobacteria > Rhizobiales > Rhodomicrobiaceae > Rhodomicrobium > Rhodomicrobium udaipurense. Next base: position 50,108 of record NZ_JFZJ01000006.1, on the reverse strand, counting down.
CTTTTTTATATAGTGCCCAGAAAGCTTGTCGAAATGAGCGCGCTCCTCTTCGCGCAAATATGGAGCGGCGAGCGAAAGACACCGCGCGACACCCTTGGCAAGAGTGTCGCCGTCCGGCTCGGCGCGCGGGTTGAGAACGAGGGCGTGACACAGCCACCACGTCGCGACGAACGCCATGCGCTCAGCCAGCGCACGCGTCTCGGCGGCATCGACGACGAGCGCGCCGGTCGCCGCAAGGCCGCTGAGCAGCGCTTCCGCCGTGCGCGTCTGCTCCTCGATCACGCGACGGATCTGCTTTTCGATGAGGCGGTGACGGGACAGCAGCTCGATCAGGTCGCGATAAAGGAAGCGGTGCCGAAGGATCGTCTCGAAGGTGAGATGCAGGAAAAGCCAGAGGTCGTCCGCCTCGACAGTGCGGCCACCCGGCAGCGCGAACGTTGCTTCGATCTCGACGAGAAAATCCTGCACCAGCTCGTCGACGATCCTGTCTTTCGACGGGTAATGATAGTGCAGATTGCCATGGCTGATGCCGACGTCGGCGGCGATGGCGGATAGCGTCACGTTCGGCTCGCCGAAGCGGTTGAAAAGCAGAAGCGCGGCGTTGCGGATGCGCTCGCGCGTCTGGCGTTTCGGCTTGTGCTCCATCGCGGGCCGCCCCTAAGGCCCATCCGCGGCGCGCAGCGCGGGTTCCAGCCTCGCCAGCGCGTCGGACAGTTCCTGCAAGGCCGTGCCGAGGCATCTGCTGCTGTCCTCCGGCGGCAGAAGCGTGAGGCTCGTGTCGCGTAGCACCGCCTCGTTCAGCGAAAGACCATGCCTTGCGAGGATCGGCTTTAACCTGGAGGCGCGGGCGCGAAGATCGGCGCGAGTTTGCTGATAGGCGTGCTCGCACAGTCGCCGCCGATCCGCATAGCTGAAGACGTTCGTGAAGAAGATCATCGCGTCGTCGCGGCGCGGCTCGAACAGCACGATGTCGGCTTCGGGATACTCATGCCGGTAGCGGTCCATGCCGACCTTCATGCGCGAATAGATCAGCGAGCGGATGGTCTGCGACATGACGGTGACGAAGCCGCCCTCCGCGAGACTCTTGATGTCGACATCCGGGTGCGGATCGTCTGCCTTGAACGGCACGAGCGGATTGATCGCGAAAAGCAGGCGCACGCCATCCCTGAGCGCGGCTGAGGCGTGCAGCGTCTTTTGCAACGCGCCATCGACGTAGTATCGGCCATCGATCAGGACCGGCGGAAAGAAGCCCGGCAGCGCCGCGCTCGCCTCCACGGCGCTCGAAATGCGCACGTGATCGAAACCCTCAGCGCCGAAGGTAACGAGTTCGGACCGGTCGAGATCGGTGGCGACGATATAAAGCTTGCGCTTCAAATCGCGGAAGTCGTCCGTGTGGCCGGGAGCGGCGGCGAGCCTTTGCAGGTAATCGCGGATGGGTTTGCTGTCGAAAAGCCCGCCCGGCAGCGCCTGCGAAAGCCGAAGAAACGACTCGAGCACGCTGCGCCGGTTCGTGCCGCGCACGTAATTCGCGATCGCCGATGCGAAAAGCGGCGGGAGCATCGCGATGCGCTTTGCATACTCGCCGAACGCCGGTTTCATGAGCACTTCGGGCTCGAAAGGGTCGTCGGCCCGATCCGTCTCGATGAAAAGCTCATGCATCTCGCGCGGCGTCATGCCGTTCGCCAGCCCGGCCGCGAAGAATGCGCCCGCGCTGACCCCGACATAGGCGTCGCACTCGGTGAGGCGCAGGCCGCAGAGCGCCTCGTCGAGCGCTACCAGCGCGCCGACTTCATAAATGCCGCCGAGGGGGCCTCCGCCCGCAAGCGCCACCCCCGTCCGCGGCGGCCCGGCGCGGACGTTTCGGGTTTTAACGACCATGGCGCATCAAGAATGCGCGCGCGTCGATGCCTTTTTGGTGGCTGGCTTCTCGGCATCCTCGGCGACGGTCTTGCCGCTGCTTTCCGCCTCCTCGTCGAGTTTCGCCGAGAGCTTTTCAGCCACCTTCGTGAGTTCGTGCACACGCTTCGAGAGCGCGTCGATGTCGTTCTTCGTCGGAACGTCGAGGCTGTGAAGCGCGCGGGCGACGCGGTCGACGAACACCTGTTCGAGCTTGTCCCAGGTGCCGGTCGCCTTGGTCTTCACGTCGGAAATGGCTTCCTGCGCCTGCTTCGACGTGCGGTTCTGCACCGCCTCGCCTTCCTTCACGAGCGCTTCAAAAAGCTTGCCGCCTTCTTCCTGCGCCTTGGCGAAGGCACCGAGGCCCGCAAGCCAGATGTTCGCGGCGGAATCACGGATCGTTTGAACGAGGTGGGTATCGCTGCCTTCACCGGCGAGTTCGTTGAGTTTCTTTCCCATTTTATCCTCCCATTCCCTTCGCTATGCGAATGGTTTTATGTATTCGTATTTATAATCTGCGCGGCCTGAAAGTCGATTGACCTCAATCAAACCATTCTAGGCTGTTCTGCCTAATCACTTAGTGGGACGGGCGACGGCGGGAAACATGCCGCGCCCGAGGGAGGGATCCATGATCTATTTCGTTACGGGTGCGAGCGGCTTCATCGGCAAGCGGCTCGTCAAGGCGTTGTTGTCCCGGACCGACGCGACCGTCTACTTCCTGATGCGAAGCCCGGATCCGGCGCGGGCCGATGCCCTGCGCAAATACTGGGGCGTGACGGCGAAACGCGCCATCGCGGTGCAGGGCGATCTGCTGAAAGCCGACCTCGGCGTGTCGGCGAAGAACGCGCATGCGCTGAAGGGCAAGGTAGACCACGTCTTCCATCTCGCCGCCGTCTACGATCTCGACGCCGACGCCGAAATCGAGATGCGCACCAACATCGAGGGCACGCGCAACGCTGTCCGCTTCGCGGAGACGATCGGCGCGCGGCACTTCCATCACATGAGTTCCATCGCCGCCGCAGGGCTCTATGAGGGCACGTTCCGCGAGGACATGTTCGAGGAGGCGCGCGGACTGGAGCATCCCTATTACGCCAGCAAGCATGAATCCGAAGGCGTCGTGTGCCGCGAATGCTCGGTGCCGTGGCGCGTCTACCGGCCGGGCATCGTGGTGGGCGATTCGAAGACCGGCGAAATGGACAAGATCGACGGGCCCTACTACTTCTTCGGCCTCATCAAGAAGATCCGGGGCGCGGTGCCGCCGTGGATGCCGCTCGTCGGCCTCGAAGGCGGGCGTATCAACATCGTGCCCGTCGATTTCGTCGTCGCAGCCCTCGACCATATCGCGCACCAGCCGGGCCTCGACGGCCGCGCCTTCCACCTCACCGACCCGCATCCGCATCGCGTCGGCGACGTGATGAACATCTTCGCCCATGCGGGACACGCGCCCGACATCAGCATGCGCGTCAATGTGGGGCTGCTGCGCCTCGTGCCGCCGGGGCTCAAGGCGGGGCTGTCGTCGATGCCGGTGCTGCGCCGTCTGCAAGCCGCGCTTCGCAAGGAACTCGCGCTGCCGAAGGACGTCTTCACCTTCCTCAATTACCCGACGCGGTTCGATTCGAGCGAGACTCAGGCGATCCTCGAACCGGCGGGCATCACGGTGCCGCGCCTCAACGATTACGCCGCCGCGATCTGGGATTACTGGGAGCGCAAGCTCGATCCCGATCTCATGACGGCGAAGACGCTGCGCAAGAAGCTGGCGGGCAAAGTGGTGCTCATCACCGGCGGCTCGTCCGGCATCGGCAAGGCCACGGCGATGAAGCTAGCGAGCGCGGGCGCAACCGTGCTGATCGTGGCGCGCGATCCTCTGAAGCTCGAAGCCGCGCGCGAGGAAGCCGCCGCGAAAGGGCTCGCGCTCCACACCTACGCCGCCGACGTGACGCAAGCCGATCAATGCGACGCGCTGGTGAAGCAGGTGCTCGGCGAGCATGGCGGCGTTGACGTGCTCATCAACAACGCGGGCCGCTCGATCCGCCGCGCCGTGGCAGACTCCTACGACCGCATGCACGATTTCGAGCGCACGATGCAGGTGAATTACTTCGGTGCGGTGCGGCTGACGCTCGGCCTCTTGCCGTCGATGGTCGAGAAGGGCGAAGCGCACATCATCAACATCTCGTCCATCGGTGTGCTGACGAGTGCGCCGCGTTTCTCGGCCTATATCGCGTCCAAGGCTGCGCTCGAAGCGTGGACGCGTGCGGCGGCGGCCGAGTATTTCGAGAAGGGCGTGCATTTCACAGTGGTGAACTTCCCGCTCGTGCGCACGCCGATGATCTCACCGACGAAGATCTACGACCACGCCGCCGTGCTGACGCCGGATCAGGCGGCGGAAATGCTGGCCGAGGCGATCCTGCACCGCCCGGCGCGCGTCGCCACCGGCCTCGGCGTGTTCGGCGGCCTTGTCGGCGCGACCGCACCCCGGCTCGGCCTTCTGGTCAACAGCGTGCTGTTCCAGCTCTTCCCCGACACGGCGGCGAAAGGAAATGGCGCCGCCGCCGACCGCGCGCCGGAACAGCACCTCACCGCCGAGCAGGTCGCGTTCTCGACGCTATTCCCCGGCGTTCATGTGTGAGGCGGCGGCAGCTTACCGATAGAACTTCCACATGCGCTGCATCGTCTTCGCGATCTCCTCGCCGGGCGGCTCAAACGGCTGGAGGTTGATGCGGATGATGCCGTCGTGCCCCATCTTCCACGGCAAGCGCATGAGAAGCCGCCAGATCGGCAGCCGCCGCCAGTCCGCGATGAGCGCGCGGCCGAGCGGCTCCCGCAGCTTGATGTGCAGTTCCTCCATGTCGAGCGTGCGCACGGAAAATGACACGAACGTCAATTCGTCGATCGAGCGCCAGGAGATGAGGCCGAGGCCGTCGACGAAAAGGCCGTACTGGTTTCCGCCGAGGCGAGGACGCTTCTCCGTGAACGGAAAGAAGTAATACGCCGAGCAGCCCGCAAGGATAGCCGTGATCGACAGAAGTTCGTAGCCCCACGTCAGCCACGCGGCGAACGTGGCCGCCGAAATGAAAGCAAGCACGTGGAAGCGCGGCACCTCGGACCGCGAGTAAGGCAGAATGAAACCGTCCTGCAAATAGTCTGGAAGGTCTGGCCGCCGCGCCATGAGCACACCCGTTTGACAACGACTGGAGAATTATCGCTTTTGATGGGCTCAAAAGCGCGCTCCAAAATCTTGTTTGAGCATGAATTATCGCAAAACCGGCGTCCGCCGTTGCGGATCATGCTCTAGTGGTCCGATACCGACATTGCATCCGTTTGCAGCACGCTCGCGAGCAATTTCGGAATCCAAAAGGGCCACTCAACTATGAGTCTAGTGGAGCTTTGAAATTGAAATTCGAGCGAGATCTCGCAGCAATCGGGAGTCAAATGTCAAACTCGCTCCACCAGACGACAGGTCAACGGCGCGAGACGCGAGGCCGTCGCAGCGGCCGAAACGGCCGTCACGCATTCCACCGGATCGTGCCGCCCAAATTAACGCGATCTTAACGCACCGGAGGCGCTGCGGGAAGCAGATAGATACATCCCGCGGACGCCGCGCCACGCCATCCGCGCAGCAGGCGTTACCGGCCGGTCTGCGCGCGATGCCTGAGCCAGTGGTCCGCCAGAACCATAGCCATCATCGCTTCACCGACCGGCACCGCGCGGATGCCGACGCAAGGATCGTGCCGCCCCTTGGTGAGGATCTCGGCGTCGTGCCCCTGCGCGTCGATGGTGCGGCGCGGCGTGAGGATCGAAGACGTCGGTTTCACGGCGAAACGCGCGACGATGGGCTGCCCCGTCGAGATGCCGCCGAGGATGCCGCCCGCGTGGTTCGACAGGAAAACCGGCTGGCCGTCTGGACCGATGCGCATTTCATCGGCATTATCCTCGCCCGAAAGTGCGGCAGATGCGAACCCCTCGCCGATTTCCACGCCCTTCACGGCGTTTATGCTCATGAATGCGGCGGCGATATCCTGATCGAGCTTGCCGTAGAGCGGCGCGCCAAGACCGGCTGGCGCGCCTTCCGCGACCACTTCGACCACCGCGCCGCACGACGAGCCCGCCTTCCGCACGCCATCGAGATAGACCGTCCAGCGCTCGACGATGCTCGCGTCCGGCGCGAAAAACGGATTGCGCTCGACCTCGGCCCAATCCCAGCGCGCGCGGTCGATCTGTTCCGCGCCGACCTGCACGAGCGCGCCGCGAATGACAATGCCCGGCACGACTTTCCGCGCGACTGCGCCCGCCGCGACCCGCATCGCCGTCTCGCGCGCGGACGAGCGGCCGCCACCGCGATAGTCGCGGATGCCGTATTTCTCGACATAGGTGAAGTCCGCATGGCCGGGACGAAACTTGTCCTTGATGTCGGAATAGTCCTTCGAGCGCTGATCGGTGTTCTGGATTTCGAGCGCGATAGGCGTGCCCGTCGTGACCTGCACGCCCGCCTCGTTCGGGAAAACGCCCGAGAGGATGCGCACGCGGTCCTCTTCCTGCCGCTGCGTGGTGAAGCGCGACTGGCCGGGTCGCCGCTTGTCGAGGAACGGCTGGATGTCGGACTCGGTCAGCGGAATGCCGGGCGGGCAGCCGTCGATCACGCAGCCGATGGCGGGGCCGTGGCTCTCGCCCCACGTGGTCACGCGAAACATATGGCCGAAGGTGTTATAGGACATGTGGCGTTTGCCTTCTGGGTCCAAACCCGGATTGCCCGGTTGGTGCGATAAACTTGAAGCGCCAGACCTTCCCTGAACATAACGAAGATTGGGAGCGGAAAGTAGCACCCTCGCAGCGCCTTTCGGCTTGGGCTTGCTTGTCAGACTATGAGGTGTTGCTTCGACGACAGCTACTGAGCCGCTTCCGTAGGCGTAGGTTGATCGGCATCTTCCATGCTTCTAAGGAACGCTTTGACGCCCTTTATTGATACCTTCGCTTCCGGGCTTAAGCTATCCCACCAGAACTTCTTCGGTGGGATCAAGCCAGCCCATTTAAGAAGGTTCTCTGTTAGGCTGTACCCCTCTGGCGCAAAAAAGCCTGCGTTTCGGCAGACGTCATCTGATTTGTATTTAAGTGATCGTGCCGTCTTTAGTTCGTCGAGTTCCATGTCTTTGTCGTATTCTGACCGAGAGTACCCGAACTCCAAGCAAGGAGGAGCTATGTAGGTCTTCGTCTTGTGATCCAATAAAACGAACGCATCCCCAGGGGTTGGAACATAAGACTTTACTTGAAAACCAAAAATCGCAAGCGCAGCAATTACGACGCAGCACAAAGCCAACGTGTTTCCAATTTTGCTCAATGAAACATTCATATTGAGCCCCAAAGTAAGACCATTTATCAAGTTTGAAATAACCTTCAGCGATCAGACACTCGAACACAATCCGACGAATCGCCTCAACGTCGGACGCCTTGCGCCAGCTCGCCGCCGCTCAAAGCCAATGCAGCGCGCCGCCCTCGATCAGCAACACCTTGTCCTGCGGGACATCGAGCTTATGCATGTCGACTGGGCCGAGCTTCATAAAGTGCGCGCGCACGACGCGGCTCGTGCCGCCATGCGCGACGACCACCGTATCGCGCTTTATTTCCGCGAGCCACGACAGCACTTGCGCCGTGTAGTTGCGAAACGACTGCCCGCCGGGCGGGGCCTTGTTCCAGCGATCCGCCTCGACGCTCGCATGCAGATCCTTCGCAATCGCGTCGATCTCCTCGCGGTTCATGCCTTCCCATTCGCCGAAGCTGATCTCCTTCAGGCGATCGTCCGTCTGGTATCCGGCTGTGGGAAGCCCCATCGCGGCGCGCATGATTTCCATCGTCTGACGCGTTCGAAGCAGCGGACTGGAGATGAAATCGAGTCGCGTCTTGTCGCTGATCAGCTCGTTGAGCACGCCGCCGTTTCGCAGCGCCTGCACGCGACCGGTCGCGTTGATCGGGATGTCGAGCCAACCCTGCACGCGGCGCGCGGCATTATAATCGGTCTGACCGTGACGAATGAAATATATGAGGGGCATGTCTCGCTGTCAGCGCTTGCAGGACAGGCTGACGCGGGCCTGCGCTTCGTTGAGGTTCGTTTCCATCAGGTTGATCTCGCATTCGACATCCTGACTGCGGAAGACCTTCCGCTCGCCGAACGCCAGGCCGAAGCCCTGCCGGTTCACCGCCACCTTCACCTGCTTCGGCCCGATGGCCTGAAGCGCGAGGCGCACGCCGATTTCGTCATACTGCTTTTCCTGATCCTTCTTCAGCATGACGTTGTCGTAGAACACAACGGCGGCCGGTTCCTGACGCGTGCTCGGCGAAACCGAAATAGCGGCGGCCGCGGGTGCGCTCACCGTCTGCGCCACCGGTGAGGAAGAAGCAGGCGCGGAGTAAGACGCAAGTTGCGTCTGGCATTTGCCGAACTGCTCCGTCGCGGCGAGGAGAAGCTGCCGGATCTGCGCGAGATCGGCGCCATCGGAAGTTGCGCCGCCGCTCTGACCGCTCGCGAGCCGGGCCTTCAGCGATTCGATCGACGCCTGAAGAATCTTGATCTGGTCCACCACGGAAACCTGCGGCTTGGCCGCCTGCGCGCTGATCGTGGCCGAAATCGCGCGAACCTCCTCCACGAGAGCCTTGGGCGTTTTCGGCTCCGCGTTCTGAAGCGAAGCAAAACCCGTGCGGACTTCCTCGACTACCCTTTTCGTGCCGCTGTCCTGCGCCTGAACCGCCGTGCTCAGCGAGCGGATTTCATCCACAAGAGCTTTCGGCGCTTTCGGCTCCTGCTTGTCCATCTTGAGGGCAAGGCCGCGAACCTGCTCGCGGATATCCGTCAGCGTGTCGGAATAGTCTGGCGCTGGCGCCACGGCACGCTCAAGCGCGGGAGCTGCGGCAACCGCATGAACCTTGGAGACGTCGGCCTTAACGCCGTCGAGCTGGCGGGACAGGGCGCGGATTTCGTCGATGACGGGCTTGGCCGTTGCGGAAGCGTCCGCCGCCGGGGCCGCGACGGGCTTGGGCTGTTCGGCGGCGAGCGCTTCGATCCTCGCGGACAAGGCGCGGATCTCATCGGTGACGGGCTTCAACGAAACCGGCGCGCCGCCCGAACCGCTCGCAACCGAAACCGGCGCGTCAGCGAGATAGGTCTTGATTTCGGCGAGGTTGCCGCGACCAGCGGAATAGCCAGCGTAGAAGCCAGCCGCGCCCGCCGTGACAAGCGAAATGACAGCGGATGCCGCCACCAGGGTCAGCGCCTTGAACGGTTCCATACTCACCTCGCGCCACATCGGCGGTCGCGCCCGCCGCAAAGCCAGTTTTACTGAAGCCTAGCTATTGGACTGAATCACGGCGATATCGGGAGCATCCTCCGCTTTCATGCCAACGACGTGATAGCCCGCGTCGACATGATGCACCTCTCCCGTTACCCCTTTGCTGAGATCGGACAGCAAATAGAGCCCCGCGCCGCCGACATCCTCAATGGAAACCGTCCGGCGAAGCGGCGAATTGTATTCGTTCCACTTCAGGATATAGCGGAAGTCGGCGATGCCCGATGCGGCGAGCGTCTTGATCGGCCCGGCCGAGATCGCGTTCACGCGGATCTTCTGGCGGCCGAGATCTTCCGCAAGGTAGCGCACGCTCGCTTCGAGCGCGGCCTTCGCCACGCCCATCACATTGTAATGCGGCATGACCTTTTCGGCACCGTAATAGGTGAGCGTAAGGAGTGAGCCACCGTTCGTCATCAGCTTCTCGGCGCGCTTCGCAATCGCCGTGAATGAGTAACACGAGATCAGCAGCGTCTTCGAAAAATTGTCAGCCGTCGTATCGACATAGCGGCCATCGAGTTCTTCCTTGTTGGAATAGGCGACAGCGTGCACGACGAAATCGAGGCTACCCCAATCTGCCTTCAGCGTTTCGAAAACCGCATCGACCGACGCGTCGTCCGTCACGTCGCACGGCAGGACGTGCTTCACGCCGACTTCAGCCGCCAGCGGCTCGACGCGCTTCTTCAACGCATCGCCCTGATAGGTAAACGCCAGTTCCGCGCCCTGGTCCGCCGCAGCCTTGGCGATCCCCCAGGCAATGGACCGATTGTTCGCGATGCCCATGATCAGGCCGCGTTTTCCGCTCATCAAAGGTGCTGTCTGGACCACGTTCGTTCCCCGATATTAACGGTGACGCATCCTACACATTAAGCCGCTCGCGTAAAGTGATAGCTTGGTGGGTGCGGACGCGATAAGTTCGGCCGTCGTTGACGCGGCGCGGGCGAGTTCGCTTGCGTGTTTACACGCCGGGCTCCAAGCGAGGCGCGTCTGCGACCAACCCCGGACCCGAAAAATGACCTCGACGACTGACGGCGATTTCACGCAGGCGAGCGATCCCCTGCCTCTCTTCGATGCATGGTTCAAGGAAGCCGAGCGGAGCGAACCGAACGATCCCAACGCAATGACCGTCGCCACCGCCGACCCGAGCGGCATGCCGAACGCGCGGATGGTGTTGCTGAAGAGCGTCGATGAGCGCGGCTTCGTGTTCTACACGAATTTCGAGAGCACAAAGGGGCGCGAGCTTCTCTTGAATCCGCAAGCGGCGCTACTTTTCCACTGGAAATCGCTGCGCCGTCAGGTGCGTGTGCGCGGCACGGTCGAACAGGTGAGCGCGGAAGAGGCCGACGCCTACTATGCCTCGCGTCCGCTTGGCAGCCGCATCGGCGCATGGGCGAGCAAACAGTCGCGACCGCTCGAAAGCCGCGCGGCGCTCGGCGAGGCCGTCAAGCATTTCGGGAAGCTGTTCGCCGGGATCGAGCCGAAGCGGCCGCCCTACTGGTCCGGCTTCCGCGTGGTGCCGCAGGAGATCGAGTTCTGGCACGACCGCCAATATCGCCTCCACGATCGCATCGTGTTCCGACGGGAGGGGCGCGACGCAGCCTGGACGAGGACGCAGCTTTTCCCGTAGGGGGTCGTCAATTCCGACCAACTTAAAGCTTGACGCAAGTTTGGCGCACATCCGTCCTTGATTCGTTCCGCAGAACGATCCGACAACATGGCTGCTATTTCGAGGTATATGCCGAACCAGCTTGCTTGCGAGCCTGAGAAAACGGAACGCAAATGTTGGAAACAAGCCGCTAGCATGGGTTATAAGGAGGCGGCGCGTCGTCGCGCCATCCGCAGTTGAGAGCATTTTTTCGATGAAAGTTACGCAGTCGTTCCGGTTCGAGGCGGCACACCGCCTGCCCTTCGTAAAGGACACCCATCCTTGCCGCCGGGTGCACGGACACTCCTATCGGGTCGAGCTTCAGCTCGAAGGGCCGGTCGATCCGGAAACCGGGTTCGTCGTCGACTTTTTCGACATCGAGGCGGCGTTCGGCCCGCTGCTCAAGCGGCTCGACCATTATTATCTGAATGAAGTCGAAGGGCTGGAAAACCCCACCGCCGAGAACATCGCCGCGTGGATCTGGGACCGCGTGAAGGACGCGCTGCCGCAACTCACCGCCGTGCGCGTTTACGAAACGCCGGAATGCTGGGCGGAATATAACGGCGCATAGCACGCGCCCGCGTGTCGTCGCCTGCGGGCGGTGCGATAACCGGCCTCACGTTGCGCGCTGACGTTGATTTTTGCATTTCGCGCACCGTCTTGCTATACCGTGATGCAGCTGTCACCAAACCGTCATCGCGGCCGTTTCCCATGCAAGAAGCTCCGAGAAAACAGAACGATATCGGCGGTTCGCCCGCTGGTGTGATCGAGTTTACCGGCCGTGAGTCGCTGCCTTGGCAAGATCGCGTCGAGGCGCTGCTCACGCTCGTACAACATCCCGCGCGCGGACTGTTCACGCCGGACGACATGCGCCGACGCATCGACAACGCCGCCGCCGAGGGCGCGACCTATCATGAGCGCGCGGTCGTGGCGTTGGCGAATGCGCTGCTCGAACGCGGTGTCGTCACGGGCGACCAACTGGCGGATGCGCTGGAAGCAGTCTCGAAACAGGGGCGGCCATGAGCGAGACGACCATGAGCCAGACGACCACCACCGATAACGAAGTCCCTTCCGACGCCTCGGGAGAAGCGGAGACACCGGCGGTGCTTGTGCCCGTCGCGCCTTCGATGCTGCCGGTCATCAAGGGCAACGAGCCGCGCTTCGGCACCGGCGACACCGTCCATGTGCGCCGCGTGATCGGTCCTGCCTATACACGCACGCCGCGTTACGTGATGGGCGCCAAGGGGACCATCTCGCGCCCGCTCGGCGAGTTCCTCAACCCCGACGACATCGCCTATGGCCGCTTCACGCCGAAGAAGATGCTCTATCGGGTGCGGTTCCGGCAGGTCGACCTGTGGCCCGACTACAAGGGCCCGCCGAACGACACTCTCGAAATCGAGCTGTTCGAGCACTGGCTGACGCTCAATCCGAAAGACAAGACCGATGATCAACTTCCTTGGTATCGTAGGGTTGCGCCGGGTCGGCGGAAGCGCCGCGCCTGAGGGTTCTACATCGCGCGCGATTGCGAAAACGCCGACAGTTGCCCCGCTCGGCTATTATGAAGCGCTCGAAGCGGCGTTGAGCGAGTTGCTCATCGCGAAGGGCCTGATCAAGGCTGTCGACATCCAGCGCGCCGTCGAAGCGTTCGACGCAGGCTCACCCGCCTATGGCGCGCGGCTCATCGCCCGCGCCTGGGTCGATCCCGGCTTCAAGTCGCGGCTTTTCGAGAACGCCAACCTCGCCGCGCGCGAGCTCGACTGCGACGCGGGGCCGGGGCGGCTCATCGTCGTGGAAAACACGCCGCATCTGCATAATCTCGTCGTGTCCTCGCTCGGCGTATCCTTCGCGCGCGCACTGCTTGGCCGTGCGCCTGCGTGGTACGAGAGCGCCGCCTACAGAAGCCGCGCCGTGCGTGAGCCGCGCCAGGTGCTCGCCGAATTCGGCACGGACATCCCGAGCTATGTCGAGGTGCGCGTCCATGATGCGGCGGCGGACCACGTCTACCTTGTGATGCCGATGCGGCCCGCCGGAAGCGAAGCCTTTCTGGAAGAAGACCTTGCCGCCCTCGTCACGCGCGAAAGCATGATCGGCGTGCAGGTGCCGCGCCTGCCCGGCCTGTTGCCGAATGAAGGTGCCGCGTCGCAACCCGAGGCTTGACGCAGGTTTCAGGCGCGCTCGGTCACTGACGCTGGTACGCTCCGCCAACGCTTGTTAGCTGTTTCGTTGCTGGGGCGGCATCGCATCAAAAGAGCGCACCAAGTCTTTGTTTTCGCATGATCTTATCGCTGAACGTGGGTCCGCTTGGACGGATCTTATTCTAGCACTTGCGGAGAAAACGTCGATCGTCTCGGCTGTCGCATTCGTCACCCCGCACAAAAAAGCAACGGCAACCGCAAGCGCGCCCAACACCGTCGCGCTTATCTTCGGATAAGGCATCGTTCGCGGAAGAAATGCATTTCATGAAAGTGTTCCCCAAACCCGGGCGGCTTCCAATCAGCCTATCCAAACCGGGTCCAACCACGCACCACGCGATCGGATGACATCGGCGCGTGGTAGAAGCAGCTTAAACCCTCCTAGACCGTTTCCGCCTCGGTATGCGAACGGAATCGCTCCGCCATTAAGCCGAAGCGATCCCGTTCCGCGCCAAGATTTTGATTTAGGCCCCGCGCCTCGTGACGCACGCAGGCCCCGCGTTACAGCACCAGCGCCTGCGCGATTTCCTCGGCCTTGCGGTTGGCGGCAGCGATGTCGCCTTCGATCTTTCGTTCTTCGGTCGAAAACGCCGCAAGCCGATCTTCCTGTGTCTTCAGGAGATCGAGATAGCGGCGGCCGAGATCGGTCCCCTGCCCTACACTCGCGAGATTCTTGCGGATGCGGTCCTGATCGTCGCTGATCTTCTTGCGCTCGCCGTCGATTTCGTCCTTGCGGTTGTTCAGCTTCGCAAGGGTGTCGACGACAACGCCGAGCTTCGCAACCGTGTCTTTCAGCGCGGGCGAAGCATTTTCCAGCCCGGAAAGCGTCGCCGCGATCTCGTCGGGCGAAAGCGACGTGAGCACGATGTTTTCAAGGTCCACGCGCTCGCGCGAGAGCGCCGTCCGCGTCGTCTTGCCTGCGGGAGCGTTCACCTTCTGGCGAAGCCGCGTCGCAGTTTCCTCGATATCCTTCGTATCGGCCAGCGGCTTCCACCCATCGGCGCGCGGCTCGTCGATGATCAACTCGCGGTCTTCGGTGGCGGGCGGCGTGATTTCGTAGTCGATGGCCCAGCGCGATTTGGTCGTCAGCGTCAGCGTGCCGCCGACCGCCTTGCCGAGACGCGCACGCGTCACGCCATGGTCGATGCGGCGAATGTCGGTGCGACCGTCGAGCGCGAAGGTCACGAAGCACGTCGCCCCTTTCGGCAGAAGCGGAAGCTGCGCATCGCCCGCGAAGTTCGCCGCGCCGTCGCCGCCCGTCTCGAACGCGGTGATGATGCCGCCCGGCAGCGCCGAAGCGCCGTCATTCGTGAGGCGCACCGCCGCCAGCGGATGACGCTCGTTCGTGTCCCGCTGATAGATGAAGGTGCGGGATGCGCTGACATCCGCATCGACGAATGGCACCATCAGCGTCGAGCCGGAGGCAAGCGTCACCTTGCCGGGGAAACGATAAAGCACCTGCGTGGCGGCTTCCTCGGCTTCGGGTGCCTGCGCGGCCGAGCCCATGGTGTGGGGGACGTAAAGGTCCGCCTCGCCATCGGCTTTCTCCATGGCGGCCATCGGCGCGGGCGCGGCGCGCAAACGCGGGGCAGCGGCCCCACCGGCGCGCCATTCCTTCCGCGCCTCGGCCTCGTCCTTCTTGGGCACGATGCGCACCCCGGCCGTGACCGGAATTTCCGGCCGGTCCACAAACACGGCGGTGTAGAGCTGCTGCTTCAGCGCGACCGGGTTGCCTGACACGAGGGTCAGTTCCACGTCCTTCCAGTCGCCGCCGGTGAGATTTTCGAGCACGCCCCAGCCTTGCAGGCGCGCCTTGCCGCCGTCTTTCGAGAGCACGAGTCGATAAGCCGTCTTCCACACCGGCGCGGCCACCACATAGCTGAACGCGGCCGCCTTCGCGTCGCCGGTCAGCGAGATCGAAAGCGTGCGCAGATCCTTGGCGCGGTTGCCCGCGAGACCGGTCAGCGCCTTGTCCACCTGGGCACGCGTGGCGGGATCGGCGAAGCGCAGCGCGGTGAGGTCTTCAAGGATCGCCTGAACCATACCTTTGGGCGTCAGCAGCGTGAGACGATGGCGTTTGACGACGCCGCCATTATTCGGAAGCTGTGCCGTCTCGTCTTCGACGCGAAAGATGCGGCCCGTGGCGTTTACACTGCCTTCGATCTCCACCTCAGCGCCGACGAGCGCGTTGAGGAGCGCGGCTTGCGACGCGAGTGCGGACTGATCGAACGGGAGGTCGCGGAAGAGTTCGGCGAGCGGCGTCTTGCCGGGGAGACTTACGGCGCCAAGCGTACCCGGTGCGGCGAACAGGGTGAGGCTCTTCAAAACGTCGTCGACCTGGTCGACACGGACGGGCAGCGACAAGGCCGCGCCCGGAGCCACCTCGCCCGCATGGGTGAATTGAGCGAGCCCGCTCGAAGACAGCACGACGCGTTTCAAGGGCAGTTCCGACGCTTCCGCCATGGTGGAAAGTCCTGCAAAAATTGCTGCTACGATTATCGGTTTCATGGTTTCGATCCAGGCAATTGCAGTGATGAACACGCTGGCAAAATGCTCCGCGAAAAGGGTGCGACTGCGGCGAAACAGCGGAACGTAGGGGTCTTTTGGTGACGCTCGGCGGGGGCGCGCGGGCAAAGATACCTCAGGCGCGCCGTTACAGCGTCGGGTTGCCGCGCGATGAGCTGCGACCCTTCTCGACAGCAGGCGACGAAACAGGCCGCAAAAAAGGCGCGGAGATCGTTCCGACCCCGCGCCCGAAATATCCGCCTACCAACTGGAGAGCGCCGAGCCGCATGGCTCCGCGTCGTTCTAACCGCCGAGCCGCCCACTGATATGCGACAGCACGAAATAGATGCGGCCCTCTTCCGAAGCCAGCCTCGACTGCACGCTTCCACCGCGCGGGTCGCTGCGGCTCAGATCCTGTAGCATCTTCTCGAAGTCGCCGAGGTAGCGCTCGACGATGGAGCGGAAAGTCTTGTCTGTCTCGTAGCGCCGCAGAACGCGGTCTACAACACCCTGCGACTGACGGCTGTAAAAGCCGCGTTGCTTGAGGATCTCAACTTCGCCACGCTTCAGGCGCTGCCAAACTTCCATTACGCGCCGCTCGTCGATGCACGCCGCGATGTCGCCCATCGTGAAGTCTGTACCGAAATCTCCCGCTTGAGGAGCGGCGGCGGGACGCGGTGCGAAGGAACCGGGAAGCCCAGCCTGTTCGTCCTTGTCGAAGAAGCTGCCGTCGTCTTCAGAGGCACGGGCGAGCAAATCGCCGAGGCTCCAGTTGCCGCGCCGCTCTGCCGCAGGAGGCTCCTGATAGACAGTCTGGACGGGCTGCGGTTGCGGCTGGGGAGGGACGGGAACGGGATCGGGCAGAGCCTGGCGCGCTGGCGGCTGCTCGGGCCAAAGCGCCTTTTCAGACGGCGGCTGACCGAAGTCGTATCCCTGACGCTGCGCTCCGAACGAAGGATCCTGCTGCTGCGGCGGAAGTTGCTGCTGCTGAACCGGCTCGCGCCTGTCGGGCGTGGAGACCGCGCTTGAATAGGCATGGCGGTTGGCGAGATCGGAAAGCGCGTCAAGCGCCGAAAGCTGATCCTGAAGAGCCCGCCGCATCGCGCCCGCGCTCTGCTTCGCCGTCTCCGGCAAGCCCTTCGCGTGTCGCTGAAGCTCGTTCTGTGCCGTTTCGAGATCGACGGTTGCGCGCCGCGTATTATCGCGAACCACGCGGGTCGTGTCGGAGAACTTGGAAGACAGAGCGGTAAGCTGGCTCGAAACCTGATCCGAGAGCGACGTGAAGTTGGCCTGCAACTCGGACACGGCCTTCTGAGTGTGCTCCTGAGCATCGACGCGGAGCCGCTCGATTTCGCGGATAGCCACCTGAGACTTTTCGGCCGAATCCTTGGCCAGAAGCTCGGTCACCTTGCGCGCGCGTAGCTCGGCCTGACTGAGAGACTGCTCCAACATGTTGGAATAGCTGTTCATCATGCGGTCGAGTTCGGTCGCGCGGGTGGACAGCGTCTCCATCAACTTTGTGAAGGCGACCTGCCGGTGCTCCATCATCGTGTCGACCTTTGCGTTCGACATTTCGAAGGTGCGTGACGCTGTGGCGAGTGCGTTGCCCTGGTCCTCGAAGCGCTTCGTGAGGCCGCCGAGCTGCGACACGAGGTTCGCGGACACTTCCTTGAGGACGCGCGCCTGATTGGTCAGAGCTTCGGAGCCGCTGTTCGATCGGACCGCCAGTTCCTCGACCGCGCGCTGGATATTGACGGAGCTCGACGTGACCGCGCGCTCAATGGACGACGCCTGCCGCGCGAGCATGTGCTCCATCGACCCGGAGTGCTTGTCCAGCGTCTCGCGGATATTCGTCGAATGCTTCCCGACCGACGTTTCGAGCGCCTGCGTACGTGCCGCGAGCGCCTGGTCGAGCTGCTTGGCGCGCTCCGACAGGTTGACTTCGAAATTGTGCGTACGGCGGGAAAGGATCGTTTCAAGCCCCTGAATGCGCTCGGCCAGCGTCGTGTCGATCGAGCGCGAATGCTCGCTCAGCACGGTCTGAAGCACGGAGGTCTTGTCGGTAAGCGTGGCGTCGAGAGACTGGGTCTTCTCGGCAAGCGCCGTTTCGAGCGCGGCAAGGTTCCGCGTCGCGCCGTCGATGATGCCGCTAAGGCGCGTCTGTTCAGTGCCTAGCTTTTCGAGGAGCACGGGAATTTCTCGCCCCACGCGCTCGCTCATGCCGATGACCGACGTCACGAGGCTGTTGCCCTTGGCGGAAATCGCGGCTGCCGTGCGGTCAGACGTCTCCTGAATGGCGCGCGTGACTTCGAGGCTCGAAACGCGCAGCGCTTCCGCGGCCTGCGCGCCATGCTTCGTAAGCTGGTCGGTGATCCGTGCGCCGCGTTCCGCGAGCTTTTCGTCGATAGCCACGCCCGCAGCCGTCACAGCGGCGGTGATCTTCTGGCCTCGGGTCGCGAACGCCTCCGACATCGTGTTGCTGGCGTGGCCGAGCGACTGCGTCGCCTTTTCGCTCGCGGCGGTTATCTCGCGAGTCACTTGCGTGCCGATGCCGCGCAACGCCTCGCTGACGCGTTCGCTGTTGTTCGCCAGCGCCTCGCGTTCGCTCGCAAGCTCGTTGATGAGATTGCGGATGCGGTTTTCGTTCTCGGTGTAGGAACGTTCGAGCGCCGCGACTTCATTATGAACGAGGGCTTCCAGTTCGCCGGCACGACCGAGCGCCCGGGAAATGGCGTCGTTCATTGCCGCGACCTGACGACGGACCGTCTGGCCCAGCGACGCAACCGATTGCTCCGCCATGCGGTCGGGCTCGGCGAGGCGCACCGCGACCTCGGTCATCGCCGACGACATGAGGCGCAGTTCCTGCGCGCGCCAGACGAGGATGGCAAGGAACCAGAACAGGGCGATCGGGATGACGACCGTGGCGACCACGCCGAAGACGGCCGGGTTCGCGATCATGTCCGCCGTGGTTTCCGCGCCGTCGAAGCTCTTCTGGAAAACGGCCCACGACACGAGCATGCCAAGCGCGAACCAGACGCCCGACGCGACAAGCGCGATCAGGAAGGGGGAACGCGAAGGCCTCTGTTGCAAGGCGTAGATGAGGCCGCCGATGGACGGCATGTCGTCGTTCGCCGGACGAGCGGCGACCCGCTTCGCGCCGCCCGAGCGGGCGGGTGCGTTGGACGAGATGTGGACGGTATTGTCCTCTGAATCCGGCGGCATGCGGCGCGGCTGGCCACCGCGCGGGCCAGGCTGCTGACCATCGCGGTTCGCGGGCGGACGAGCGTCCTGCCCTCGGGCAGCCGGATTTTTTTCGGGAGCGTTGCCGCCGGAGACCTTTTCTTTCGCCTCGTCCTCAGGCTTGAGGTCGATCGGCGTCTGAGAGATCGCTTGTTTTTGACTCATCAGGCCGTCCTGACAGCATGTAGTGTGAACGAGATTCCGCCTGCGTCGTAAAAAACACATCTTACGACGCTACGCATCGACTCCAGGCAGATCGTCATAGCCCCTCAAAAACCGCTTCGATAAACGTCACGAAATTCCCATCCGATAGCATGGCTAGCGGACTTTTGAGGCTAAAAAAAGATTACCCGAAGACACACATTTTTAATGAAACATCCAAACTTTTCCACTGAAACAACGCGTATTTAACCAGTGTCATAGTGCGATTCGATCCGCGATGATGAAGGCAGAAGCGGCTCGTGCCAGAAAACCACAGGTTTTTTTTCCGTGAAGGACAACCTCTGCCCTTGAGCGGGCTATCCAGTCTCAATCGCGCAACCGCTCGATTGGCTCCCGTGAATCTTTACCCATCTTTCCTACACACAAGAACACGCCAAGGGATTGCGGGCATGATCAAGGTCACGTTCATCGAACATAACGGAACGGTTCATACGGTCGACGGCGAGCCGGGCCAGACGCTGATGGAGACGGCGGTCAAGCATGCCGTCCCCGGTATCGTGGCCGAATGCGGGGGCGCGTGTTCCTGTGCCACCTGTCACGTCTATGTCGACGACACCTGGAAGGAAAAGACGGGCGCGCCCTCCGAGATGGAAGAGGATATGCTAGACTTCGCGTTCGACGTGCGGGCATCGAGCCGCCTCAGCTGCCAGATCCGGCTCAAGCCTGAGCTTGACGGACTCGTCGTGCGCATTCCAGAATTCCAGAACTGATGCAGGCGGGACTGCATGTTGTCGTGCTCCAAGGCGCATACGTTCGCTTGATGGCGCGCGGCAACGTGGAGCAATTATATGCGCCAGAGCACTAGGAGAGAATGGCCTTGGATATGATTGTCGGGTCGGGCGTCGATGGCGCACCGGCGGAAATCGAGACGGATGCGCTCATCATCGGTGCCGGGCCGGTCGGCCTTTTCGCCGTGTTCGAACTCGGACTCGTCGACATCAAGGCGCATGTGATCGACATCCTCGACAAGCCCGGCGGCCAGTGCGCGGAGCTTTACCCCGAGAAGCCGATCTACGATATCCCCGCGCATCCGACGATCACCGGGCAGGCGCTCACGGACCGGCTGCTCGAACAGGCACGGCCGTTTGAACCCACGTTCCATTTCGGGCAGCGCGTCGAGTCGCTGAAGAAGGTCGACGGCGGCTTCGAGGTGGAAACCGATCTCGGCACACGTTTTCGCGCGAAGGTGGTTGTGGTGGCGGCGGGCGGCGGATCGTTCACGCCGAAGCGCCCGCCTCTCGCGGGGATCGAGGGCTTCGAGGGCGCATCGGTTTTTTACGCGGTTCGCAAGATCGACGCATTCCGCGACAAGGCGGTTCTGATCGTCGGCGGGGGCGATTCGGCGCTCGACTGGACGCTGAACCTTCAGCCGATCGCCAAGAGCGTGACACTGATCCATCGCCGCGACGAGTTTCGCGCCGCGCCCGATTCGGTGAACAAGCTGCGCGAGCTTCTCTCGGATGGCTCGGTGCGTTTCATTCAGGGTCAGCTTACGAAGCTGAACGGCGATAGCGGTGCGCTGCGTTCGGTTACGATTCGCGGGCCCGTCGGCGGCCTGGACCTGGAATACGAGGTCGAGGCCGAACGGCTCCTGCCGTTCTTCGGGCTGACGATGAAGCTCGGCCCCATCGCAAACTGGGGGCTCAATCTCAACGAAAACCAGATCGCCGTCGATACGGCGCGGTTCGAGACGTCGGAGCCGGGCATCTTCGCCATCGGCGACATCAACACCTATCCCGGCAAGCTGAAGCTCATCCTGTCGGGCTTTCACGAGGCCGCGCTCATGGCACAGGCCGCGCAGAAGATCGTCTATCCGGGCAAGCGCTCGGTCTTTCAATACACGACATCGTCGTCGAGCCTCCAGCGGAAGCTCGGCGTCATATGAAAATCCCGCGAGTCGCCTCGCGGGATTGTTCAGATCGCATTAGCTCCGAACGCCGAAGCCTATTTACCCGCCTCGATTTCGGCGAGCGCCTGCCCCGTCAGTTCGAGGAGCTTGCGACGAAGCTCCTTGTCGTCGACGGCGACGCCCTTCGCCTTGAAGTCCGTCAGAACTTTCGCGATCACATCCTCGTCGCCCGGCTCAAGAAAGTCGGAGCGGATCACATCCTTGACGTATGCGTCGGCGTCGGGGCCAGAAAGCCCCAGCTTTTCCGCCGCCCAGACGCCGAGATAGCGATTCCGCCGGGCCGTCGCCGTGAAGCGCAGATTCTCGTCGCGGGCGAATTTTGCCTCGAAAGCATTTTCGCGGTCGTCGAATGTCGTCATGGTCGGAGCCTCCCTCGGCCACATTTTGCGAGGCCCTTTAACAGAGGCGCCCGCGAAGCCATCTTTGATGAATGCCTTGCGTGAATACTGTAGCATGGATAGCGTTCGCTGGCTCGAAGTCAACATGGCCACCCGCGGAATTTGGAATCGATCTGGATTTGGGACGCGCGGCGCGTTTTCCCAGCCGTTTTCGTGTGGACGCGTGACAACGCACCAAATATGCGCTTGTAGTACCGAAATGACATCCGCCCTGATAATTTCCTTCACGAGAAGGGGGTCTCCCATGAATAACCGCCGCCGCCGCATCTACGAGGGAAAGGCGAAGGTTCTTTATGAAGGACCGGAACCCGGCACCCTCATCCAGCACTTCAAAGACGACGCCACCGCGTTCAACGCCCAGAAGCATGAGCGCTTCGAAGGCAAGGGCGTGCTGAACAATCGGATTTCCGAGTATATTTTCAGCCGCTTGAACGAGATCGGCGTGCCGACGCACTTCATCCGTCGCCTCAATATGCGCGAGCAGTTGATCCGCGAAGTGGAGATCATCCCGCTCGAAGTCGTGGTGCGCAACGTCGTCGCGGGGTCGCTTGGCACGCGCCTCGGCCTCGAAGAGGGCATGCAGCTTCCGCGCTCCATCATCGAGTTCTATTACAAGGCCGACAAGCTGAACGACCCGATGGTGACGGAAGAGCACATCACCGCGTTCGGCTGGGCCGCGCCGCAGGAAATCGACGAGATGATGGCGCTCGCGCTGCGAATCAACGATTTCCTCTCCGGTCTGTTCCTCGGCATCGGCATTCGGCTTGTCGACTTCAAGGTCGAGTTCGGCCGCATTTACGATCCCGACGGGCAGGTTCGCATCGTACTCGCCGACGAGATCAGCCCCGATTGCTGCCGCCTCTGGGACATCGAGACGAAGGACAGGCTCGACAAGGACCGCTTCCGCCGCGACATGGGCGGGCTTCTCGAAGCCTACTCCGAGGTTGCAAGGCGGCTCGGCATCCTGGTCGACAACCCCGCGCCGAAGCCGTCAGGCCCGGTGCTGGTGCAATCGAAATAGCTGGTGCAGTGATTTGACATTTGAGCTTGGGTCGCGACGATGCCACTCGCTCAGATGTCAAATTCCTCCACTAGAATCGAAAAGTCGCTCGTGGTGCCGGTGAGACCGACGATTGCTCACAAGGTGCCGCGAGCTTAAACAAATGTCGGAATCGGACCAGACTCGAAGACCATGGCGGAGACGAGAATGAAGGCGCGCATCACCGTAACCCTCAAGAACGGAGTGCTCGACCCGCAAGGGCGCGCCATCGCGAACGCGCTTCACTCGCTGGGCTTTGGCGGCGTCGAGGACGTGCGCCAGGGCAAGCTTATCGAGGTGGAACTGAAGGCGGCGGACGAGACGTCGGCGAAGACCGAGCTTGACGCCATGTGCCGCCAGCTTCTCGCGAACCCGGTCATCGAAAACTACAGGGTCGAGCTTCTATGAAGGCCGCCGTCATCGTATTCCCCGGTTCGAACTGCGATCGCGACGCCGCCGTCACGCTTGAAGCCGTAACGGGCGTCAAGCCCGCGATGATCTGGCACGGCGACGAGGCCCTGCCGAAGGTTGACCTCATCGTGTTGCCGGGCGGCTTCTCCTACGGCGACTATCTCCGCTCGGGTGCGATGGCCGCACAGTCGCCCATCGTGCGCGCGGTGAAGGCCGAAGCGGAGCGCGGCGTCGCCGTGCTCGGCATCTGCAACGGGTTCCAGATCCTCACGGAGACGGGGCTTCTGCCCGGCGCGCTGATGCGCAACAGCGGCCTCAACTTCATCTGCCGCGACGTGGACCTGACGGTGGAACGCGCGGACACGGCATTCACGAACGCCTACACGCAAGGCGAACGCGTTACGATCCCCATCGCACACAAGGACGGCTCCTATTTCGCGGATGACGAGACGCTGGACAGGATCGAGGGCGAAGGACAGGTCGTTTTCCGCTATGCGACCGCTGAAGGCGGAAGCGGGAATCCGAACGGCTCCCGCCGCGACATCGCTGGCCTTATCGACCGCACCGGGCGTATCATGGGGCTCATGCCACACCCGGAACGCGCCGCCGATGCAGCGCTGGGCGGAATCGATGGGCGCCGCCTGTTCGAATCGCTTACACGGACTTTGAACTAGCGGTCCGATTTCGAAATTTACAAACGGCAGCACAGAGTTCGAGAGCAAACGTCGGAATCGAAGGACCGCCAGCAAGAATTTGTTTCTCGTGGAGCTTTGAAATTGACATTTGAGCGCGAGCGTGTGGCAGGCTGGACTCAAACGTCAAATTCGCTCCACCAGCGAGCCAGAACTTTTGCGTCTCCAAGGTCAACCGCTCCAGCGAAAGGATCGCCATCATGAGTTTCGACGACGAAGTTGATGAAGTGAAGCGCGAGATGCAGACCGCAAAGCTCGACCCCGAGGCTCGCCGCGAGACCGCCGCGAAGCTCGTCGAGCGCCTGAACGAGCAGATCGCCTCGAAGCGGCTGGACTTCGTCCTCGCCGAAGCCGAGGGCGACCCCATCGTGCAGATCAAGTACAAGCCGGACAGCGAGACGCTCGCCAACGTCTATATCCACGAGGACGGCAGCATCACCTTCCAGGCTGCGGGTGCCTCCGAAGACGCGGACGACGATGACGACGATTCGGGCTACTTCCCGAGCTATGTCGAATATATGGACGAGGAGGAATTCCTCGAAGATGCGTACGACATGCTGAAGGTCGGCGTCGCGGAATATGAACTCGACCGCGAGCAGCGCGCCGTTTGAGCCTTCGCGCGCGGATCGTCTCATTCATGGCCGGGGTTCGCCCCGGCCATGCGTTCCAACCTTGATCGTCCGGGCGAATGCGTCAGGGCGCATCGGGGTTTTGCCGATCAGCGTGTTCGCACTCGATAAATCGGGTTAGGTGCGCGTTGATCTCTGTTTGAAGAAACGACCTCGCCTCAAACCGGGCATGCCCGCCCAGCGGGGAGATGGGTCGCGCCGTTAAAGCGGCCCGCGTACAGGATCATCTCGATGCCCGCCACCGATACCTCCGTCATCGCCACCGAAGAACTGGCCGCCGCCCACCGCATGGGCGCCGAGGAGTTCCGCCTCGCCTGCGAGAAGCTCGGCCGCGCGCCGAACCTCACCGAGCTCGGCATCATCTCGGTGATGTGGTCGGAGCATTGCTCCTACAAATCGTCGCGCGTGTGGCTGAAGAAGCTGCCGACAACCGGGCCGCATGTCATCTGCGGACCGGGCGAAAACGCGGGCGTGATCGACATCGGCGACGAGCAGGCGATCATCTTCAAAATGGAAAGCCACAACCACCCGTCCTTCATCGAGCCCTATCAGGGGGCGGCGACGGGCGTCGGCGGCATCATGCGCGACGTGTTCACCATGGGCGCGCGGCCCATCGCGCTGCTGAACGCGCTGCGCTTCGGCGAGCCGGACCACCCGAAGACGCGCCATCTCGTGGCGGGCGTCGTGGCCGGTATCGGCGACTACGGCAACTGCATGGGCGTGCCGACCGTTGGCGGCGAGACGAATTTCGACGCGCGCTACAACGGCAACATCCTCGTCAACGCGATGTGTGTCGGGCTGGCGGACGCGAACCGCATCTTCTATTCGGCGGCGGCGGGCGCGGGCAACCCGGTCGTGTATGTCGGCTCGAAGACAGGCCGCGACGGCATCCATGGCGCGACCATGGCCTCCGCCGAGTTCGACGACAATTCACAGGAGCAGCGCCCGACCGTGCAGGTCGGCGATCCATTCGCCGAGAAGTTGCTGCTCGAAGCCTGCCTCGAACTCATGGCCGAAGACGCGATCCTCGCCATTCAGGACATGGGCGCGGCTGGCCTCACCTCATCGTCCGTCGAGATGGCGGCGAAGGGGGGCTCCGGCATCGAACTGAATCTCGACCTCGTACCGCAGCGCGAGGAAGGCATGACGGCCTACGAGATGATGCTGTCGGAAAGCCAGGAGCGCATGCTGATGGTGCTTCGCCCCGGCTCGGAGCCGCTGGCGGAGCGCATCTTCCGGAAATGGGAACTCGACTTCGCTGTGATCGGCACGACGACCGACACCGGCCACCTCGTGCTGCGCCACAAGGGCGCGCTGGTCGCCGACCTGCCAACCGGCATCCTCGCGGACGAAGCGCCGATGTATAATCGCCCCATCGCGCCGAAGCCTGTGCCCGCCGTCGTGTCCGCGGAGGACGTGCCCGCGCCGAACAGCCTCGGCGACGCGCTTACCGCGCTCATCGGTTCGCCGCACCTCGCGTCGCGCCGCTGGATCTGGGAGCAGTACGACCACATGGTCATGGACGACACCGTCGTGCGTCCCGGCTCGGACGCGGCCGTGGTGCGCATTCACGGCACGAACAAGGCCGTCGCGCTTACGACCGACGTCACGCCGCGCTACTGCTACGCGGACCCGTTCGAAGGCGGCAAGCAGGCCGTCGCGGAGACGTGGCGCAATATCACCGCAGCGGGCGGCAAGCCGCTTGCCATCACCGACTGCATGAATTTCGGCAACCCCGAGCGCCCGGAGATCATGGCCGAGTTTGCCCGCGCTATCGAGGGCATGGGCGAAGCCTGCCTCGCGCTCGAATACCCGGTCGTGTCGGGCAATGTCTCGCTCTACAATGAAACGAACGGCGAAGGCATCCTGCCCACGCCCGCGATTGGTGGCGTCGGCCTCATCGCCGATGTGTCGCGCGTGGCGACGGTTGCGCTGAAGCCCGGCGACGATATCGTGGTGCTGATAGGCGCGGAAACCGGCCATCTCGGGCAGTCGCTCTATCAGAAACAGGCGACAGGCCGCGTCGAAGGCGCGCCGCCGCCGGTCGATCTTGCCGCCGAAAAGAAGGCAGGCGATTTCGTGCGCCGCCTCATCGAGGCAGGCATCACGGGGACGGTGCACGATATTTCGGACGGCGGCATTCTCGTCGCGCTGGCTGAGATGGCAATCGCCGGCACGCGCGGGCTCACCTTTGCCCCGGCTGACGGTCTCGCACCGCATGCGGCCGCTTTCGGTGAGGAGCAGGGCCGCTATCTCGTCGGGGTGTCGCGCGATGAAGCGGCGCGAGTGCTCGACGAGGCGAAGGCTGGCAGCATACCCGGTCGCATCGTGGCGGAAGTCGGCGGCGATGCCATCGTGATCGGCGGCGAAAAGCCACTCCCGGTCGGCGAGCTTCGGCGCGCGCATGAGGACTGGTTCCCCGCGTTCATGGGCGGCAAGCGCTAGCGCGGCGGACTTTTGCGGGGAACCACCGGGCGGGGATCGAGCCACGCGATGCAATCCCGCGGGATTGCCTCCAACCCGGCGAGCCAGTTTGGCCTACTGGTGCCAGTGAATTTTACATTTGATTCACGCCCGCTGGTGGCACCGCAAGTTGCCAATGCTCTTGAGGCGCATACATTTGCCAGGAGTGTGCAGCAAATGTGGAGCAAACGTATGCGCCAGAGCACCGGACATCATTCAATCCGAACGGGCTTTGCAGAGTTAGCGCCGAATGACGACCGTGGCCGGGTCGCTGCGCCGTTCCCACTTCACGCGCTCAAGTTCGGGTGTGCTGGCCTCTTCCAGCGGGTAGCCGACACAGAAATAGCCGATGAATTGCCAGTGCGGCGGCACTTCGAGGTCGCGCGCCACGCGGACGGGATCGAGGATCGACACCCAGCCCATGCCGATGCCTTCGGCGCGCGCGGCAAGCCACAGCGTATGCATCGCGCTGACGACCGAATACGCGACCGTTTCCGGCATGGTGCGGCGGCCAACGGTGCGGCCTTTCTCCGGGTCCGGCTCGGCGAAGGCGGCGAGTTGCACGGGGGCCTCGCGAATGCCCTCAAGCTTCAGCGAGGCGTAAAGCGATGCGTTGTCGCCCGTGTAGGACGACAGCGCCTCAGCGTTCGCATCCTCGAAATTGGCGGCGATCAGCCTGCGCTTCTCGGCACTTTCCACGAGGACGAAGCGCCACGGCTCGCTGAGGCCGACGGAAGGCGCAAGACAGGCGAGACGCAACAGACGCTCCATCGCGCCATCGGGGAGCGGGTCGGTCCGGAAGCGCCGCACATCGCGCCGCCACACAATGAGATCCTCAAGCGTTGCGCGAAAGCCCTGGTCGAAAACCGGAGGCGCGCCCATGTCCGTCCGCATGTCCCTCACTTCTCCAAACGCGTCAGGATCGGGCTCACGTCGTAGCCCGCTTCAGCCGCCGTTTGCACGATATCCTGTGCGGAACGCCTCCCAGCTTGGGAAAGGGACCAGAGCAACGTGGCGCGTGTGCCGGAGCGGCAGAAAGCCAGCGTCTTGCCCTTGCTTTCATCGAGCGCCTTGCCGAAAGCCGCTGCGTCCGCATCCGTGATCGCGCTCGGGCTTGTGATCGGGATATGGATGGCCTTCATGCCGTTCGCCTCGGCGGCCTTCTTTATTTCGGCGAATGTCGGTTGATCGGGCGCCTCGCCATCGGGCCGGTTCGAGATGATGGTGGTAATGCCTTGCGCGGCGTAGGCCGGGATGTCGTCCAGCCGGATTTGCGGCGCGACGGAGAGTGTCTTCGTCAGCGGTCTCGCGGGGATGGACGCGCTCTTCTCCGCGATGAAATGAACGTCGGACGGACGCGCCAGGTCGGGCTGAGTTGCGGTCGCAAGCAGATAGATCCCTAAACAGGCCTCACAGATCATCGGCGTACTCCCTTTGCGATGCGGTCAGCTTTATATAGCGCTCTTTCGAGACGCAGCCACCGTGCAAACGGCGACCATCTGGCGCGGATCGGGGCCGAAGCCCCGTCTCTGTGCCGCATCCCAAGGCTGGCCGTCTAGCCTTGCGAGCATCGCCCGCTTCTCGAACCTACTTTTCGAGGCGCTGATAGACCGGGCTGATGTCGTATCCGGCGCGCATGGCCGTCAGCGCGATCTGCTGCGCGGGGATTTTGCCTGCCTGCGAGAGCGACCAGATGAATGTGCTTCGCGTGCCGGAGCGACAGAAGGCGAGCACGGGCTTTTCCGCCTCGGCCAGTTCCTTTTCGAAGATCTCGGCATCGGCGTCGCTGATCGCGTTGGCCGCGCGGATTGGGTGATAGATCGTCTTGATGCCGTTCTCCCGGGCGACCTTGTCGATTTCGATGAAGGTCGGCTGACCGGGCGACTCGTTGTCCGGACGGTTGCAGATGATCGTCTTTATCCCTTTTGACGCGATTTCGGGAATATCCGACGGCTCGATCTGGCCCGCGACATCAAGATCATCCGTGAGCTTGTGAAGTTCCATGCAACTTTATTCCTTTCATCCATCGGATTTACGATCGAAAGGAAAACATATGCTTCGCCTTTGCAGATCTCAACTGCTTTGAAGCCGTCCAAAGACGAATATCGGTGATCGCAAATTGATGCGTTGCGCCGTCTCGCGACAGCGGTCGCGATGGCCTTGGGAAATGACAGGCGCCGCTCCATTTTACAGAATGCCGCGGGGATGCTAAACCGCAGGAAATTCCACGCAAAACGGCAGCGCCGGATCTGATCCCCGGCGCGCAAGGATTCATAGATGGCCATTATCCGGCAGAAGACGGGGCTTACCTTCGACGACGTGCTTTTGCGTCCCGGACATTCCGAGGTGCTGCCCTCCGAGACGGACGTCACGACTTTTCTCACGCCCACAATCAAGCTCACCATCCCGATCATCTCTTCCGCCATGGACACCGTGACCGAGGGGCCGCTCGCCATCGCAATGGCGCAGGCCGGCGGCATTGGCGTTATCCACCGAAATCTCAAGCCCGAAGAACAGGCGCAGCATATCCGCCAGGTGAAGAAGTTCGAGAGCGGCATGGTGGTGAACCCCGTCACTATCGAGCCGACTGCCACGCTGAAGGACGCCCTCGAACTGATGAAGGCGCACGGCATCTCCGGCATTCCGGTGGTCGAAGGCGTCGCGAACGGCAATGGCGCGCCCGAAGGCAAACTCGTCGGCATCCTCACCAACCGCGACGTGCGCTTCGCGAGCAACCCTTCGCAGCCCATCCACGAGCTGATGACGAAGGAAGACCTCATCACAGTGAGGGACGGCATACCGCGCGATGAGGCGAAGCTCCTGCTTCATAAATACCGCATCGAAAAGCTGATCGTTGTCGATGACAAATACCGCTGCATCGGCCTCATCACCGTGAAGGACATCGAGAAGGCCGAGCGCTACCCCTACGCCAGCAAGGACGAGCAGGGCCGCCTTCGCGTGGCGGCGGCGTCATCGGTCGGCGAAGACGGCTTCGCGCGGAGCGAAATCCTCATCGACGCGGGCGTGGACGTGCTTGTGATCGACACGGCGCACGGCCATTCCCAGCGCGTGCTCGACGCCGTGGCGCGCATCAAGAAGCAGACGAACTCGGTGCAGATCATCGCAGGCAACGTCGCAACGGCGGAAGGCACCAAGGCGCTGATCGACGCGGGCGCGGACGCGGTCAAGATCGGCATCGGGCCCGGCTCGATCTGCACGACCCGCATCGTGGCGGGCGTCGGCGTGCCGCAGCTCACCGCGCTGATGGAAGCCGCCGAGGCGGCCGACAAGCACGGCATCCCGGTCATCGCGGACGGCGGCATCAAATATTCCGGCGACATCGCGAAGGCGCTCGCGAGCGGCGCGTCGTCGGTGATGATCGGCTCGCTGCTCGCGGGCACGGACGAAAGCCCCGGCGAGGTCTATCTCTATCAGGGCCGCTCCTACAAGGCCTATCGCGGCATGGGTTCGCTCGGCGCGATGGCGCGCGGCTCGGCTGACCGCTACTTCCAGGCCGAAGTGAGCGACACGCTGAAGCTCGTGCCGGAGGGCATCGAGGGGCAGGTGCCTTACAAGGGGCCGGTCGGAAGCGTGCTGCATCAGCTCGTCGGCGGGCTTCGCGCGGCGATGGGCTACACCGGCACGCGCACGATCAAGGATCTCCACGAGAAGGCGGAGTTCATTCCGATCACCAACGCGGGCCTGCGCGAGAGCCACACGCACGACGTGACGATCACGCGCGAGTCGCCGAACTACCCGATCGGCAACCACTAAGAACGGAGTGATATGCGATGGCGTAGCGTACGCGCCATCGCATCGTTAAGCGCGTCACGGTTTCGAACCGTAAGCTCATCGACCCGGCGGAGTTCCGCTATCTCGGCGGACTTTTCGTGATTCACTAACGCGCGCCGTCGTAGAACTCTCGCAAGCGACCCGCGGTTCTGGTCGAGCATGAGCGTGTCGCAAAATCTGCGTCCCATTCGGCTCCTGGTCGGGATCGACCGCGTTCGAATCGACTGATGCCGCGCCGCGCTGGCCTTACGCCCGGCGACCATGAAAGGCGTGCGCATCGCCCGGCGAGGCTGCGCAAAAGAAAAGGATAACACGGATGGTCTCTGCGAATATCCTGCCTGTTCTTCTGCTCCTCGCCTCCAACGTCTTCATGACATTCGCCTGGTATGGTCATCTGAAATTTACCGACCGGCCGCTCTGGATCGTGATCCTGGTGAGTTGGTTCATCGCATTTTTCGAATATTGCCTCGCGGTTCCGGCGAACCGCATCGGAAGCACGGTCTATTCCGGCGCGGAACTGAAGGCGATGCAGGAAGTCATCACGCTGATCGTCTTCGCAGTGTTCGCGATCACCTATCTCGGCGAACGGTTCACGATCAATCACGTCATCGGTTTCAGCTTTATCGCTCTCGGCGCCTTCTTCGTTTTCAAAGCTCCGATATCGTAAGACGCTGGTGGTGTGCATAAATTTTTGGCGCTTGGACGCGCGCCCAGAAGCGGGCTATATCAAAAGTCAGAGAAATCTCAACGCCACAGGTTGCATGGCCTTCAATCCGTTCCGCTCCGTCAAGCGCTTCCTGAAGCCCTATTCCAAGGCAATGGGCGGCAGATACCGTCTTTGGCGGCATAAACTCGACGCGCGCGCGCCGGAACGCATCAGGCGACGAGCGAACAATGTGCTCGACTATTTCGACCTGTTCTTCATGGATCACCACTTCTTCCGCTCGATCTATTCGAACCGGCATCAGATCGCGCCGGGCGTTTGGCGTTCCGCGCAGCCAAGTCCCTCGCATATCGCGTGGCTCGCGAAGCGGGGCATCAAGACCGTCGTCAACCTGCGTGGAGAGCGCGATTGCGGCAGCTACCGGCTTGAAGCGAATGCCTGCGAGCGTCATGGCATTCGGCTGATAAATTTTCAGCTCCAGTCGCGAATGGTTCCGCGGGTCGACGTGATCCGGCAGGCGCGCGCGCTTTTCGACGAGATCGAGTATCCCGTGTTGTTCCACTGCAAGTCGGGCGCGGATCGCGCCGGGATGATGAGCGCGCTGTTGATACATATGAAGGAGGGGCAGCCCATCGAGCAGGCCGCGAAACAGCTCAGCCTCAAATTCGGACACATCCGAAGTTCCGAGACGGGTGTTCTCGATTATCTCTTCGAGCGCTACCTCGCCGACAACACGGAAGAGCCGATGACCTTCTTCGAGTGGGTTGAGACGCGCTACGATCCGGGCGAGATCAAGCGTGGCTTCAAGCCGAGCCACTGGGCGAATTTCGTGGTCAACCGCGCCCTCCAGCGGGAATAGAAGCGGCGGGGCGGCAGCGTTCGAACGGCTTCCGCAACCGTTGTCTTTGTCTCCGGCATGGCTTGTCGGGCCCGTGTCCAACCCGCGTCAGACGCGGCGGCACCGCGCTTCGTGCAATGCGTGGGGGCGCATCGCAATGGATAGCGGGTTCGCAACAAGACGCGCGTCGCATCAGATAAGCCTGCGTAAAATCGAACTCGACCTGACGCAAGGAAGCTGATCGACAACCGAACCACAGTGTCGTGCCGCGTCTGATTTACGGCGACGCTTCAATCCGCAGCGGAACAACGTCGCATTCAGCGAACCGCGCAAAGCCTCATTGCACCGTCAGGCCGCGCTCTCTTCCGACGCCCTCTCCTGCTTTCCGCCAACCGCCGCGATGTGCTTCGCATAGTCTTGATCTTCCGGCGTGAGCATCTGCGACTTGCAGAACTGCGCGTAATCGCCGTCGCGCGCCAGAAGCTCGGCGTGCGTGCCCTTCTCGGTGATGCAGCCATCCTCCATCACGCAAATCATGTCCGCGTTCTTCACTGTGGAAAGGCGATGCGCGATGACGAGGGTGGTGCGCGACTCGCTGAACTTGGCGAGGGCTTCCTGCACAAGCCGCTCTGATTCGGCGTCGAGCGCGCTCGTCGCTTCGTCGAGCAGCAAAATGGGTGCGTCGCGCAAGATCGCGCGGGCGAGCGCCACGCGCTGACGCTGGCCGCCGGATAAACGCATGCCCCGGTCGCCCAGACGCGTGTCGTATCCCTCGGGCAATCGCTCTATGAAATCGTGCGCGTTGGCTGCCTTCGCGGCGGCCAGGATCTCGTCGTGCGTCGCATCAAGCCTGCCGAGCGCGATATTGGCCGCGACCGTGTCATCGAACAAGGTGATGTCTTGGCTCACGAGCGCCATCTGATCGCGAATCGATTCGACCTCGACCTCGCGGAGGTGCTGACCGTCAATCAGGATGCGGCCGCTCTGCGGATCGTAGAGACGCGGCACGAGATTAAAAATCGTAGACTTGCCGGCGCCGCTCTTGCCGACGAGCGCCACTGTCGTGTTCGGTTCAATCGTGAGCGAGAAATCCCGGACCGCGTTCCGTCCGTCATTATTATACGAGAACGAGACATTCTCGAACTCGATCCTGCCGCCCCCACTGAGCGTGAGCGGCTTGGCGTCCGGCGGCGAGACGACGCTCGGCTTCTCGGTAAGCACCTGATAGAAGCGCTCGGCAGCGGCAAGCCCCTCCTGAATGCGGTTGTTGAGGTTGCCGAAGGAGCGGATCGGTTGCGCCGCCATGAGGAGCGCCGCGATGAAGCCGGTGAAATCGCCGACCGTCTTCGAATCCTGCGAGATACGGTAAGCGGCGAGCCCAACGACACCCGCGACGGCAAGCCCGCCGAAAACTTCGAGTATCGGGTTCAGCGCCGCCTTGACGCGGACGGTCTTGCGCTGAAAATCCACCGCTCTTTCAAGCTGGTCGCTCACGCGATCGTAGGAATATTGTTCGAGGCGGTAAGTCTTGATCAGCCGCAGCGATGATAGATGCTCGATCAGCACGGCGGTCGTGTTGCCGATCTGCGCCCAGCCATGCGAGGCATATTTCCGCACGATGCGCCCGACCTGGGCGATGGGGAAAGCGGCCAGAGGATAGAACAGCAAGATGACGAGCGTCATCACCCAGTCGAGATAGAGCATCGAGATAACGAGGGAGAAGACGGTCAGCACATCGCGAATCGCGACCGTGAACACCGCCATGATAGCGCTTTGTACGGTTCCGAGATCGCCATTGACGCGCGTGACGAGGTTTCCGGGCGACTCACTGCTCAACCGCGCGAAATCGGCCTGCATGAGATGCGCGTAGAGGCGCTTTTGCATGTCGAGGCCAAGCGTGATGCTGATTCGGTTGGTATAGACCGCTTGCAGATAATCCAGCAGCCCCTTCAGCGCCGTCACCCCCACCATGGCGAGCATGATCATCCAGAGATAGTTCATCTCGCCCTTCGCGAGCAGGTCATAGGAATATTTGATGACGATGGGATAGAGGCCGGTCACGCCAGCGAGGATCGAAATCAGAATGAAGGCGCCGACCAGCCGCCAGAGGTATTTCCTGACGTGATCGGCCCACAACTGGCGTATGAGCCAGAACGAGCTTTTATGGACCGGACGATTTTGTGGACGTTTCGACATGTAACCGCGCGAGATTGAGGCGCGGTTACATGGCCGCGCACAAGCCTTGGCGTCAGCTTGCACAAGTGCCGTTCGCTGTCAAACGCCGCCCTACCGGAGGTTGATAAGTGCGGGGATATCGCCTTGGTTGGGCCGGATGGGGTTTCGCAACCCGCCACGGACAAACGGCGGAGGTCAACGCGCCGCCCAGTCAAAAAGAAAACGGCCCCCGAAAGGGCCGTTCGAAGCGATAACAGGGTAGCGCTACCAGCGCGAGCCCCAGCGCCAATGGCTGTGACGGGGGCCATGGCCCCAACCCGGGCGCGGACCCCAACCCGGGCCACGCCAGCCAGGACCGCGCGAACCCCAGCGCCAATGGCTACGGGCGCGGTTATGAAAGCCGCCCGAACCCCAACGCCAGTGCTGGACCTTCACCACCGCGTCGGCCTTCGCAACTTCGCTCTGGATAACCGAGGCTTGAGAAGAAACGGGAGCAGCCTGCACCGACGCCCCAAACAGAGCCGTGCATGCGACCGCAATCGCAACGACGTATTTCTTCATTTCAACAGACCCTATTTAAACGCTCCTTTTCTCGGCACACTGAGTATATGGTATGCAAAAAAGAAATCCAGCCCCCGCGACCATGACAATTTTTTTAGGAAAAGCGGCGAGTTCCGTCACAGAAGCACCGTAACCTCGCCAGAATTCCTGTTGGACGCTTTAGCAAGCGACATGTTATTTTTTTTCTTTCGGAATATCAATGACATGAGCGTCGCCACCGCTCGCGCGTTACTCGGAACCGCGCAAAATAAAACCCGCGGCCAAGCGAGGAGCTCAACCGCAGGTCATCAGATCGCTATGCGTTTATTTACACTGCAAAGCATGCATCAATTCGGGCGTGGTTCGCCCTAGCGGCGCGAACCCCAGCGCCAATGGCTGCGCGCGCGATTGTGGAAGCCGGGGCCACCCCAACGCGGACCGCGCGAGCCGGCGCGCCAATGGCTACGGTCGCGCTTGTGAAAGCCGCGCGAACCCCAGCGCCAGTGCTGCACCTTCACCGTAGCGCCCGCCACGACGGCTTCGGCCTGAAGCACCGGGGCCAAGGACGAGGCCGGCGCGGCTTGGGCAGAAAGACCAAACAGCGCGCCGAACGTAATGGCGGCCGCAAATGCAAATGCCTTCATAAGAAAATTCCCTCTCGTGATCGTTACGTTGGTGAGTCTACGGAAAAACACCGCTCAAAGCTATCAGTTCCAATCAACATTAATTTTACTACAGTTTGCCGTTCGCGCACCTCCTCGCCGCATTGCAATGTTAGTTAGCGCTGCCGAGAAAGAAAAAGAGATGCTTTATCATGACGGCTTACCGCCAATTCCTCTCCAAGGCTTTCGCCTGCGTTTTCCCCACACTTCTTTTGGCTACGCCGTTAACCGGCGTTGACGCCGCAACGCTCAAGCTTCGCACGAACCAGCAGATCATCGAGGATCTGACGCGGCAGGAGCCCAAGATCGACATGGCCAATGTCGATGCCGTGTTCGCGGCCGTGTTCGAGGCGCTGCCCGAAAAAGCAGTCGTGTATCCGACCGAGAGCTATTATTATTTCAGCTTCCCCTATAAAGGCATCGTCTATGCGGGCAATATCCGCTTCGACGCTTGGGACCAGTTCGATGGGAAGGTGCATTTCGCCTATTTCCCCGAATATGCCTTCTGGCGGAAGCCGCTCGATCCCTCCTACAAGAAGCTTGGCAAGGAAGACGGCGTAGACGTAAAGCAGATCGACAAGCTGCATTACACGGTCACGTTCAAAGGTAAGACGGTTGCGTTCGAATTGCCCGACCTGTCGAAGACGAAGCCCGCGCCGGGCGTTGTTCGAGACGACGAAACCTATATCGGTCCGATATGGGACGAGTCCGGCGTGAAGTTCGACCTCGTGTTCAACAAGCCGTCGAAGACGTTCCTCTACGTGCTGAACGATGCGCCGAAGGTCGATCAATATGAAGACGCGACTATACCCGGCGTGACGGTCGGCCACCGGACGAGTTTCGCGTTCTACAAGGACAAACTCGCCGACCGCCGCATCCTCATCGGCGTGTTCATGGGCAATACGCAGCTCAACAACTATTTCGACGGCCCCTTCGACCAGTTGCCGGACAATTTCATCGAGGGCGATGCGCTTCGCGACGCGCTGATCGAAGTCGAACCGAGCATGAAGGGCAAGATGGACCGCTACGGCTCCGATCCCAGCGGCGAAGTTCGCTACGCGATCACGACCTACATGTATTATGGCGATGTCGAAGATCTGAAGCCGATCGTCGATTGCGCGGCGAAGGAAACCGACGCGCCGAAATATTACGCCTGCTTCGACGCCAAACAGCCGGGCGAGGACGGCCCAGAGCAGGGCGACGGCAAGGGCGATGCGTCTGGCAGGGAGGCGACAGCCGCTTCCGAGCCGGCTGAACCGGCCCCCTCCGAAAAGAAGAAGACGAAGTAAACAAAAAGGCGGCCGGATTGGCCGCCTTTTTTGCGTTCGTAGATCTCACAAAGCGCGAGACTTCTGTGTCTGCTTAGCCGTGCACTGGAACGCGGATAGGTAATTACAGCGTCGTGCCGTAAATCACTTCGGCAGGACGCTGTAAGTTTCGGTTGTCTTCGCGGCGTCTAATCAAGTCCGATTTGACGCAGGCCAATTCAATGCGCGCCGCGCAGGATGCTCCGCCCCGCGAACACGGCCGTATCGCCAAGCTCTTCTTCGATGCGGATGAGCTGGTTGTACTTCGCGATACGATCCGAGCGCGATAGCGAGCCGGTCTTGATCTGGCCCGCGTTCGTCGCCACCGCGATATCGGCGATGGTCGAGTCCTCGGTCTCGCCCGAGCGGTGCGAGATGACCGCCTTGAAGCTCGCGCGCTGGGCGATGTCCACGGCGTCGAGCGCCTCGGACAGCGTGCCGATCTGGTTCACCTTCACAAGAATCGCGTTGCCCGCGCCCTTCGCGATGCCCTCGCGCAGACGCTTCGGGTTCGTCACGAATAGGTCGTCGCCGACGAGGTTCACCTTGCCGCCGATTTCGTCCGTGAGCGCCTTCCAGCCCTCCCAATCGTCCTCGGCCATGCCGTCTTCGATGGAGATGATCGGATAACGCGAAACGAGGTCGCGGTAGAGCGCCACCATCTGGCCCGCGTCGAGGCTCTTGCCTTCGCCCGCCAGCTCATACTTGCCGTTCTTGTAGAACTCGGTCGAGGCCGGATCGAGCGCGATGGCGATCTCCTCGCCCGGCTTGTAGCCCGCCTTCTCGATGGCGCGCACGACGAAGGTCAGCGCCTCGTCGGCCGACTTGAGGTTCGGCGCGAAGCCGCCTTCGTCGCCGACGTTGGTGCTGTGACCGCCGTCCTTCAGCAACTTCTTCAGCGTGTGGAACACCTCCGCGCCCCAGCGCACGGCTTCAGCAAGCGTCGGCGCGCCGAGCGGCGAAATCATGAACTCCTGAAAGTCGATCGGATTGTCGGCATGCGCGCCGCCATTGATGATGTTCATCATCGGCACCGGCAGCACGCGGGCGTTGACACCGCCGAGATAGCGATAGAGAGGCGCATCCGCCGCGATGCTCGCCGCCTTCGCGACTGCAAGCGACACGCCGAGGATGGCGTTCGCGCCGAGGCGGCTCTTGTTTTCCGTGCCGTCGAGGTCGATCAGCGTCTGATCGATGCGGCGCTGGTCCTCGGCGTCGAAGCCCTGAAGCGCGTCGTAAATCTCGCCATTCACCGCGTCGACGGCCTGAAGCACGCCCTTGCCGAGATAACGGGCGCCGCCGTCGCGCTTCTCGTTCGCCTCATGCGCGCCGGTCGACGCGCCCGACGGCACGGCCGCGCGGCCAACGGCGCCGTCTTCGAGCATCACGTCCACTTCGACGGTCGGATTGCCTCGGCTGTCGAGTATCTCGCGGCCGATGATGTCAGTAATGGCGGTCATGTAAACCTCGTGGAAACGAACGTGAGCGGATTTGCGTCCGGCTGGAAACTCGCGGTTGTCATAAAGGACTCGCACGCCCTCTTAAAGCGGTTTAATCGGTTAGCATGACAGGTACACCCGAAAGCGCGACGAAAAGTCTTGTTCTTCTGTCAGGCGGGCAGGATTCCGCCGTCTGTCTTGCCTGGGCGTTGACGAATTACGCGCAAGTCGAAACGCTGGGCTTCTCCTACGGCCAACGCCACAGCGTCGAACTCGAATGCCGTCCGAAGCTGCGCGAGGCCATGGCGGCGCTCTCGCCCGAATGGGCGGCGCGGCTCGGCCCCGATCATGTGCTCGACCTTTCGATCCTCGGCGCGGTGAGCGATACGGCGCTGACGTCCGACGCGGAGATCGCGTTTGGCGCGAACGGCCTGCCCAATACCTTCGTGCCGGGCCGAAACCTCCTGTTCTTCACACTAGCCGCCGCGCTCGGCTATCGACGCGGCATCCGCGACCTCGTCGGCGGCATGTGCCAGACCGACTATTCCGGCTACCCCGACTGCCGAGACGAAACGCTCCAGACGCTGGCGTCGGCTATAAACCTCGGCACGGACGAGCAATTTCGCATCGTGACGCCGCTCATGTGGCGCACCAAGGCCGAAACCTGGGCCATGACGCACGCGCTCGGCGGCAATCCACTTGTGGATATCGTTGCAGAACATTCACACACTTGTTACAAAGGCGATCGCGATCACCGGCACGAGTGGGGTTATGGATGCGGAACGTGTCCAGCCTGTGATCTTCGCGCCAAGGGTTATTATGCCTGGCGCGACATGGTGGCTTCGCAACAATAAGACGGCATGTACACGGTCAAGGAAATCTTTCCAACGCTTCAGGGCGAAGGCGCGCAAGTTGGCCGCGCGGCCGTTTTCCTGCGTTTCGCGGGCTGCAATCTCTGGACCGGCCAGCACAAGGACAAGAGCAAGGCGTTCTGCCGGTTCTGCGATACGGATTTCGTCGGCTATGACGGGCCGAATGGCGGCAAGTTCGAGACCGCCGACCAACTGGCCGACATCGTGCTCGGCATGTGGAATTCGCTGACGAAGGGCAAGACCGCATCGCCCTACGTGGTCTGCACCGGCGGCGAGCCGACGCTTCAACTCGACACCCCGATGATCGATGCACTGAAAAAGCGCGGCTTCACCGTGGCCATCGAGTCGAACGGAACGCGCCCGGCACCGCGCGGCCTCGACTGGATCTGCATCAGCCCGAAGGCGGGCGTGCCGCTCGCCCAGCGCGAGGGCAACGAACTGAAGCTCGTCTATCCGCAGACCGGCGCGCTGCCACAGCTCTTCGAGCGGCTGAAGTTCGAGCACTTTTTCCTTCAGCCGATGGACGGCCCGCAGCATCGCGATAACATCGAGGCCGCCATCCGCTATTGCATGGCGAACCCGCCATGGCGGCTTTCCATGCAGATGCACAAGCTCGTCGGCATCCGCTAGCGCTGCGGTGAAATCGCGGCGCGCAAGCTGGCGCCTCAGCCGTACGGATCGCCCTCTGCCGGCGCTGATCCGCATTGCTCCGCGTGAGACCTCGCGGCCGCGCAGGTATCCATATTTCTGAGCACGGCGTCGAGAAGCCCCGGAAAGCGCGCGTCGATTTCCCCGCGCCGAAGCGCCGTGATGAAGCACACGCCTTCTTTACGCTGCGCGATGATCCCCGCCTCACGCAGGACGCGGTAGTGATGGGATTGCGTGGACTTCGCGATATCGAGGCCCGTGACCGCCGCGAAGCAGGCGAGTTCGCCGCGTTCGGAGAGGTTCCGCACGATGTGCAGCCGCACAGGATCGCTCAAGGCGTAAAGCACCGCTTCGAGCCTGAGCGGGGCGCATGTTTCGCGGATGGGATCGTCCTCGGCCATGGCCTAAAGATGGCGCGCCAGCAGCCGAGTTCAACGCTTCGAAACCATGGATCAGGCCCGCTTGTGCCGCGTTTTCGCCACACCGCGTCGAGCCGTGAAGGCGAAGCCCTGCCCTTGCCTCGCGCAGCAGTGTTGTTGTGCGTTCAATGCGATGGCGGTTGACGCAACAGGCGCGGCTTTCCATAGTCCGCCCGACAACCTTTTGCCCAGAACATCCC
Source organism: Rhodomicrobium udaipurense JA643 (assembly GCF_000636015.1). Classification (GTDB taxonomy): domain Bacteria; phylum Pseudomonadota; class Alphaproteobacteria; order Rhizobiales; family Rhodomicrobiaceae; genus Rhodomicrobium; species Rhodomicrobium udaipurense. The sequence continues at coordinate 9,983 of NZ_JFZJ01000006.1, read as the reverse complement.
GTCAGCACGAAACCCGAGACCCATGACCACCGCCGACACCCTCGCCGAACTTGCGCACACCTCCAAGGCATGGCCCTTTGAAGAGGCGCGCAAGCTCTTGAAACGGCTTGAGAAGGCGGACCCGGCGCGCGAAGTCGTGTTCGAAACGGGCTATGGCCCGTCCGGCTTGCCGCATATCGGCACGTTCGGCGAGGTGGCGCGCACGTCGATGGTGCGGCACGCGCTCGAAGCGCTGAAGCCCGGCGTGAAGACGCGGCTCGTCTGCTTCTCGGACGATATGGACGGGCTTCGCAAGGTGCCGACGAACGTGCCGAACCAGGAGCTTCTGCAAGCCGCGCTCGAAAAGCCGTTGACCGCCGTACCCGACCCGTTCGGCACGCATTCGAGCTTCGGCGCGCATAACAACGCCCGGCTGCGCAGCTTCCTCGACAGCTTCGGCTTCCAGTATGAGTTCCTGTCGGCGACGGAGTGCTATCGCTCCGGCATGTTCGACGAGACGCTGCTTCGCATGCTCGCCGTCTATGATGACGTTATGGCGATCATCTTGCCGACGCTAGGCCCGGATCGCCGCGCCACCTATTCGCCCTTCCTGCCGATCTCGCCGAACTCGGGCAAGGTGCTGCAAGTGCCGATCGAGGCGCGCGACCTCGCCGCCGGAACCATCGTTTACACCGATCCCGACACCGGCAAGCGCGTCGAAACCCTCGTCACCGGCGGCCATGTGAAATGCCAGTGGAAGGCCGATTGGGCCATGCGCTGGGTCGCGCTCGGCGTCGATTACGAGATGGCGGGCAAGGATCTCATCGACAGCGTGACACTCTCGTCGAAGGTGGCGCGCGCGCTCGGCGGCCGTCCGCCCGAGGGCTTCAACTACGAGTTGTTCCTCGACGATCAGGGCCAGAAGATTTCGAAGTCCAAGGGCAACGGCATCGCGGTAGAGGAATGGCTGGCCTACGCCACGCCGGAAAGCCTCTCGCTGTACATGTTCCAGAAGCCGAAGACGGCGAAGCGGCTTCACTTCGACGTCATTCCGAAGGCGGTGGACGAATATTTCACCCTGCTCGGCGCATTCCATAAGGAAACGCCGCAAAAGCAGATCGAAAACGCCGTCTGGCACATCCATGGCGGCACCCCGCCGCAACATAGCGTGCCGTTAACCTTCGGGCTGCTGCTCAACCTCGTCAGCGCGTCCAACGCCCACACGAAGGACATCCTCTGGCAGTTCGTGAAGAACTATGCGCCGGAAGCGAACGCGGAAGACTTTCCGGAGCTCGACCGGCTGATCGGCTTCGCGATCCGCTATTTCGAGGAGCAAGAGAAGCCGTTCAAGGTGTATCGCGCGCCGAGCGATCTCGAACGCGCCGCCATGCTCGACCTGAGCGAACGCCTTGCCTCCGCCGACGCATCGCTCGACGCCGAAGCCTTGCAGGGCATCGTCTACGACGTCGGCAAGTCGCACCCGTTCGAGAATTTGCGCGACTGGTTCAAGGCGCTTTACGAGGTGCTGTTCGGCGAGAGCGCGGGGCCGCGCTTCGGCTCGTTCATCAAGGCGTACGGCATCGACAACACGCGCGCGCTGATCGCGGAACGGCTCGCCATCGCGAAGTCATAATCGGTTGGCAATTATCGGTCGAGATTAAGTCTTTATTCTATTGAGAAAGGATTATTCCATGACGTTTTCGCAGTGGCTGTTTTCATTTGAGGGACGCATTGGCCGGGGAAGATTCTGGGCCAGCCTCGGCGTTCAGTTACTCATCGGCTTGGTAATGACACTTCTTCTTTTGTCTGTAAATCCCACTATTTTAAACGATCCTCCGAAGTTAAATCCTGCCGGATCACTTATATATTTGGCCTTTTCCATCTTTTCAACCTGGATCACGCTCGCCGTTGCTGCCAAGAGATCCCATGACCGCGGCAGATCTGCTTGGTTTTTGTTGTTGTACCTGATTCCGATTGTCAATATATGGGCTCTCATCGACCTCGGTTTTCTGAAAGGTGAGGTCGGCCCCAATCGTTTCGGCGCCGATCCTCAAAATCAGGCCCCTGTTTCTTCGGCTGCGGTTAGGGTGGAACCGCAGTTGCACTCATAAAGGCGCATCGGGCGAGATGGTCAGCATCATCTACAAGCTCGTGACGCGCGGCGAATGGGAAGCCGCGCGCGCGGGCGGCGTCTTTGCAGGCTCGGACGTGGATCGCCGCGATGGGTTCATCCACTTCTCGACCGCAGATCGCCGCGATGGGTTCATCCACTTCTCGACCGCAGCGCAGGTGTCCGAGACGGCCCGGCGGTATTTCACGGGCGTGCCGGACCTCATGCTCGTCGCGGTGGATTCGGACATGCTTGCCGCCCTTCCCTCGCTCACCCTCGATACGGCTGCCGCGCGGAACGCCTCCGAAACCGGCCAACTCCGCTTCGAGGCCTCGCGCGGCGGCGAACTGTTTCCACACCTCTACGCACCGCTGCCGTTTGCGGCTGTCATCAGCGAAACCGACATCCCGCTCGGGCCGGATGGCGCGCCGCTCATCCCGAAAGATCTCGCGTCGTGAGCCTGTGGCGGGCAGCGCAGGCGGGGCTGTTCCTCCTCGATCCCGAAACGGCGCATGAGGCATCGCTGCGCGCGCTCGAAGCGGGCGTCCATCCGCGCGCCGCACCCGACGATCCGCGTCTTGGCGTCGACCTCTTCGGCCTCCGCTTCCCGAACCCGGTCGGCGTGGCGGCCGGCTACGACAAGGATGCGCGCGTTTACAATCCGCTGTTCGCCATAGGCTTCGGCTTCGTTGAGGCGGGCACGATCACGCCGAAGCCGCAGCCCGGCAATCCGCGCCCGCGCTCGTTCCGGCTCATCGCCGATCGCGGCGTCATCAACCGCTTCGGTTTCAACAGCGAGGGCCACGCGGCGGCGCTGAAGCGGCTCGCCGCGCATCCGCCGCGCGGGCTTCTTGGCGTGAACATCGGCGCGAACAAGACGAGCGGAGACCGCATCGCGGATTATGTCGCGGGCGTCGCCACCTTCGGGCCGGTGGCGGCGTATCTCACGATCAACATTTCCTCGCCGAACACGCCGGGCCTGCGCGATCTGCAGGCACCAGACCAACTCGCGGCGCTGCTCGACGCGGTGATGGATGCGCGCGCAAAACTTGCCCGCAAGGTGCCGGTGCTCGTCAAACTCGCGCCCGATCTGCACGACGACGATATCGCGCCGACGATGCGCTGCCTCACCGATCACGGCGTCGATAGCGCGATCCTCACCAATACGACGCTGTCGCGCGAAGGCGTGACCGACCGTCGGCGCGGCGAAACCGGCGGGCTGTCCGGGCGGCCGCTTTTCGCGCGCTCCACGCAGTTCCTCGCGCGCTGCTTCATCGAAACGGGCGGGCGGCTGCCGCTGATCGGCGTCGGCGGCATCGATTCCGGCGAGACGGCGCTGGCGAAAATCCGCGCGGGCGCATCGCTTGTGCAGCTTTATACCGGCCTCGTCTATGAAGGCGCCGGGCTTCTGCCCGCCATCAAGGCCGCGCTTGTGGCAGAAACCGTCGCCTCGCGCGCGCCGCTCGCCGCGCTCGTTGGAGCCGATGCGGAGAAATGGGCGGCATAGTTAGCGCTCGTTTCCTTTCTCAACGCATCCGATCTCACAGCTCTTTCAGCGTTGAAAACGCCGCAAACACCCAGCCTCGCGCAAGCTTGGCTCGCGACACTCTCCGTGCGCGAAAGCACCCGGAACAAAAGCTGGTTGCGGCGATTAGTCCGATGCAATCCAAATCTCGACAGATTTGCGAGTCACAAGATTGCTTACCATTATTGCGACGCCATACGCCTCGCATAGTGTAAATCTGGCTTTGGTCGCCTCTCGTATACATTGGCTATACGAACAAATACGGCGAATTTTAGCGCAAATTTGCGGCTAATATTCCGGAGCCATGTTCGAGGACTGTTCATGTACAATCTTAAACGCGGGTTTGCGATCGCGGTTCTGCTTGCTGCGACTTCGTGCTATCTTGGTAGTCATGTATCTGCTTACGCCTCTCACGATCCCGCCGCCGGGCAAGGCATGACGATGAGCACCTTCAAGAAGACCATGACCACCGTTTTCTGGGTGGGCGAAGACGCGAACGACGACAACGGCCATATCCACAATCACGCCAGCTATTGGGATCCGCATTGGCTCAAGAGCTTCGGCGGGATCGACAGCCCGAAACACCGCAAGGGCTTCATGCCCGCCGGATTCAGACCGAAGGAAAATCCCTTCTACATAGCGCTGCCCTTCGCCGAGGTGGACCAGAACGGCAAGCTGAAGCCCGTGGCGAAGAAAATTCCCGGCTTCGGCGAGGGCAAGCCGCTCACGAAAAACCGCTGGGTGGAAGTGCGCTACAGGGGCAAGTCGGTCTATGCGCAATGGGCAGACGTTGGTCCGTTCGGCGAAGACGATTTCGATTGGGTCTTCGGCTCGGCGGCCAAACCTCGCAACAAGGAAGGCGAGAAGGCCGGCCTCGATATCTCGCCCGCCGCCGCTCAATATCTCGGCATGTCCGACAACGACAAGACCGAATGGCGTTTCGTTGAAGAAAACGAGGTGCCGGACGGCCCGTGGAAGACCATCGTCACGCGGTCGTAGTAACTGACGCTCGGTCGACGGAGGCGGGCTTGGCGCGTTACTTTTGATGACAAGAGCTAACGGTCTAGGTTTTATTGTGAGCTTATCGAAAGACCGGCGTCTACTTTTGCCGATTATGCTCTCCAGATCCGATCGGGTTGAGTAAACCTGATCGATGAAACCGTCTCCAATTCAGGAAACAGTTTTACCAATCGGATTGCGTTGAAAACGGTGCGGGCTCCGGGCCTCTTTGGCGCCCCCGCCGCTATTTCAGCCGGACGCCGCAGCCCGCCACCATGAGCCACGCCTCGCTTGCCGCCGCCGCCGTCCGCTGGCCGAGGAAGCCCGCGAGATCGCGGAATCGGCGCAGGTCGGCGTCCATCGGCACGAGGCTCCAGCCCACCTCATCGCCGATTATTACCGTCGGCCACGGCGCGGCGCGGAACCCATCAAGCTCGCGGCTCCAGGCAGCGAGAATCGCATCGTCGCTCATGCCCTCGCGACCGCCAAACCCCGTGCGGAAAGCGAGCCACGTCACGAGGCTGTCGATCAACACACAGGACGGCGCGGGATCGAGTGCTGCAAGCGCCGCCCCGATGTCGTCCGGCGCTTCGAGCGTACGCCATGTCGCGGGCCGCTCGTCCTGATGGCGGCGAACGCGCTCGGCCATCTCGGCGTCGGCGGGATCGCGCGCATAGGTGGCGACAAACGCGACGCGGTCGCCGTAGCTCTCAGCGATATCGACCGCGCGGCGGCTCTTGCCGCTCCGCACCGGTCCCGTGAGAAAAATGATGTCGCCCATGGTGGTCCTACCTGAACGCGTCGAGATCGAAACTCTGCCTGAATGCGAGCGCCAGCGTCGCCGCGTCGAGCGGGTCGACGCGCGGCAAGCGCCCGAGACGGCGCGCGCCGCTGAAGGCCACCACCGCCGCTTCCTCTTCTTCCGCCGGATCGCCGAGAAAGGCAACGCCGTGGATGGGGATGCCGCGCCGCGCCAGCGCTTCGAGCGAGAGAAGCGTGTGGTTGATCGTGCCGAGCGCCGTCCTCGCGCAAAGGATCACCGGCAGGCCCATGCGCGCGAAAACGTCGACGGTGAGAAGCCCCGGCGCCAGCGGCACGAGCAACCCGCCTGCGCCCTCAACGACGAGCGGCCCGTCGACATCCGGCAATTTGAGGCGCGCGGGCTCGATGGTAACGCCCTCGCGCGCCGCCGAGATATGCGGCGAGGCGGGGAGCGCGAGCCGGTAGGCTTCGGGCAGGATGCGCGTCGGCGGCAGGCCGGAGAGGCGGCGAACGGTGTCGCTGTCGGTCTCTTCCTCAAGGCCCGATTGCACCGGCTTCCAGTAGAATGCGTCGAGGGCACGGCCAAGCGCCGCGCTGAACACGGTCTTGCCGATGCCGGTGTCGGTGCCCGTCACGATGAAGCCCGCGCTCATCTCTGCCTCTCGGGATTATGTAGGATCGAAGGAACTTGCTTGCGGCCAACTGCGGGCGGGGGCCGAAATACCCGCGCTCGGGAGAGCGGTCAGGGACGCCTCCCGACAAACTGAAATCTACATGGATGTCGTGTAGCCACTATGCGCCAACCGGCTCGCGCAAAGCCAAAGGCCGTGGCCTACTCAACGGCTAAAGCGGACTGGAGATCATCGCCGCGCGTGCTGGCTATCCAACCCTCCGGCTCAGGGCGACGGCGGCGACGCACCATGCGCGGCTTCCCCGTCATCCTCGTCGGGCAGTTCGGCGAGTTGCACACCGACGACGCAGATATCGCCGTCGAGCACGCAAACCGACACAGGTTCGAGGTCTTTTCCAACGCACGGCCCGTCGAAGCATTTGCCGGACGCAAGCTCGAACAGTGAGCCATGCTTACCGCAAACGATATTCTTCGTTCCCGGCTCGAAAAACTGGTTGGTTTCCCAGTCGAGATTGACGTTGTTGTGCGGACAGCGGTTCACATAGGCGAACACCTGCTTGTCCCAGCGCACCACGAAAATGGGCCACGGCTTTTCTGCGCCATCAACGACGCGCACAAGCTCGAAACCGCGTCCGCGGCGGTTCGGGATGTCCGACACGGAGCATATGGCGTAGGCGACAGTCATCGAGTTTCCCTCCACCGCATCAGTAGCGTTTCATCTCGATGCCGTGCTTTTTCAGCGCGTAACCGACCTGACGCGGCGTCAAGCCGAGGATGCGCGCGGCCTTCGCCTGAACCCAGCCTGTCTTTTCGAGCGCGTTGATCAGCGTGTCCTTACTGAGTTGCGCATAGCCGCCATCGGCATCCTCATGCGCATCGCCGCCGTTTCCGTGCGAAGCACCATTATGCGTCTTCCCGTTATGCGAAGCGCCATTATGCGATACGCCGTTTCCGTTCGAGGCTCCGTGCGCGTGCCCGTTTCCGTGCCCGTTCCGGCCTTCCAACGGCTCCGGCGCAGGCGGCGTGTAGGGCGAGGGAGCGGATGGCGGGTTCACGCGCGGCTGACTGCTGTTGCCCTCGGTAAAGCGATGCTGCTGAGGCGGCATATAAGTCACCTCACCGCTCGCCGGGCCCTTCCACAGCATCGACGACAGGCAATGTCCGTGCTGACAGGCAAAATCGGCCGCGTGGATCTCGTCGCCGAGCGTCATCGCGGCGGTGCGCCGGATGCAGTTTTCCAGCTCGCGGATATTGCCGGGGAAGTAGCACTTGCACAGCACATCCATCGCGTCCGGGCCGAAGGTCAGCTGATAGCCGTTCTCTTCGGCGAAGCGGCTGAGGAAGTGCTGGGCGAGTTCGGGGATGTCGCCCTGCCGCTCGCGCAATGGCGGCAGCATGAGAGGCACCACGTTGATGCGATAATAGAGGTCGGCGCGGAACTTGCCATCGGCGACCATCTGTTCCAGCGCGCGGTTCGTAGCGCAGACGAGGCGGAAATTGATCTTCAGCGTATGCTGGCCGCCGACGCGCTCGAACTCGCCCTCCTGAAGGATGCGGAGAAGCTTCGCCTGGAACGAGGGCGAGATTTCGCCGATCTCGTCGAGGAAGATCGTGCCGCCGTCCGCCAGTTCGAAGCGGCCCTTGCGAAGGCCGACAGCGCCCGTGAATGCGCCCTTCTCGTGCCCGAAAAGTTCGGACTCGATGACGCCTTCGGGCAGCGCCGCGCAGTTTACCTTGACGAACGGCTTGCCCTTGCGGCGCGAAAGCTCGTGGATCGCGCGGGCGAAAAGCTCCTTGCCGGTGCCGGTCTCGCCGCGAATGAGAACCGGCGCATTGGACTTCGCGACCTGTTCGATGCGCTCCGTCACCGCGCGGATGGCGCGGCTTTTGCCGAGGATGCCCGTCACCTTCGGTGGCGGCGCCTTGGCCTTGATGTTCGACAGTTCCTTGGCGAGGCGGTGCTGCTCGTGAATGAGGCGCTCGCGGTCCTCGGCGACGACGCGGTGCAGTTTCAGCGCCTGACCGACGAGGTTCGCCACCATGGTGAGGAAGCGCACATCGTGATCGATGCGCACGTCCATGCTGCCTTGCCACACGCGTTCGATGGCGAGCGTGCCCACCACCTTGGCATCGACGCGGATCGGCACGCCGATAAAGGTCTGGACGACGTTCGGCCCGGCGCTGCCGAGGCGCTTCCAGCCGGCGAACGACGGGTGAAGGGCGCAGTTCTGCACCACCAGCGGCGAGGCGGTGGCCACGATCTGGTCGATGACGGCGAGCGGCAGATCGCCATCTTCGTTTGAGTCGATGCTGGCTTCCGTCGATGCCGACACCTTGATCTCGGGATCGCCGGCCTTGTCCAGCAGCATGAGCGTCGAGAGCCTCATATCGAGGAACGAACTCATGACCGAGACGACATTGTTGAGCATCACCCTCAGGCTTGAGGGCGAGGTCACGATCTTCGAGATCTCGTAGATGCCGCTCAGCGCTGTGTCGCTGTATCTCACGCTTCCCGGAACCGTGACGGTGCCCGCCGGTGCGGAAGATGTCATAAATAACCTCATCCGACAAACTGAGGCTGGGCCGAAGGCCAACCCACGAGCTTGCTTGGTAGTTTCGCGTTTGAAGCTATTATAACAATGGCATGCGACAATGTCGCGTCTATAGAATAGTCAATTTCCCGCCCGCCTAACCGCCCACCTCGCGAAAAAACGCGAAAAAATGTAGCACTAACAACGGCTAAGGCGGAGATTGCCTCATAAGCGGGCAAAAATTATTTTTTGATCAATTCCAGGCTACGTTGCCTTGGCGGTCGCGTAGCCCGTTCCCGATTTGGGGGTCAAAACCGGTAGTCCGTTCTCAACGCGGTGCTGAGAACGGTGGTCCGTTCTCAGTGCGGGGCCGTGAGATTGGTTTCCTCGGGAAGCTGCTCGCCCGCCTTGTGCAGGGCCATCCACCGCTTCAGCTCCGCGACGTGCTCTTCTTCCTCGGCGACAAACTCCTTCGCGAGGACTTTGATCTCCGGGTCGGTCGTCGTGTCGTAGACGTGCTTATAGAACTGATAGCCGCGAATTTCGGCGTCGAGCGCGATTTCAAGCGCCTGCTCGCGACCGATCATTGGGTCGGTTCCCCATATCGCCGCCGCTTCGGGGCTTTCCAGGTCCGGCCATTCGAAATCGCCCGGGGCCTTTTTGGGAATGTCGCGATAACCGGCGCGGGCCATGGCGTCGCCCATGTGAAGACGCGAATAGTCCGAAAGCTGGCGGAAGAGCTTTCCCACTTCACGATTGCCAGCGCCGTCCATCGCGTCGGCAAGTTGCGCGAAGCGAAGCGTGGCTTCCTGTTCGAGCTTGATTGAATAGGCGAGAAATTCCTCGACGGAATCCATGATCAGTCCCCTTGTATCTGCGGAAAAGCGCCGGCCCGGCAGCACTGAACTGCCGGTGCGCTGTACGCGACCCTATTATAATCGAAATTCCGGACGCGTTCCCAAGTAATTCTGAGGGCGAGCACCGCGCATGACGACGCTCGCGCCAACCGGAAGCCCGGCTGCTTTCGGAGACCCCCCGAAAGCGCCGCGTCTGGCTTCCCGCTCTTAGCCGAACTTGAACAGAATGCCGTAGCCGCCGCGAGGATACGTCCACGTCAGCGCGCCCGAGCCTTCCGCCAGCACGCGACAGGTGCCGCATTCGAGGCAGCCATCAGGGCTCACCTCGACCTGACCCTTCCCGTTTATGTCGTAACAGTGCGCGGGGCAAAGCTTGACGAGGAGCAGAAGCTCCTTCGACGGCTTCTCGTGCGGCGCGACAACGATATGAGGGCGCCCGGCATCGACGAGATAGCGGTTCTGATAGAGCTTCTCTTCGACTCGCACCGTTGGTGTCTCAGCCATTCCAGTGTTCCTTTCCTGTTCCCGACCGACCTACTAGCGCCACGACCTTGCGAGCTTCCAGGCGTCGCTGGCGAGACCTCTCACC
>NZ_JFZJ01000005.1 GCF_000636015.1 Rhodomicrobium udaipurense JA643 | reverse complement strand
GCGCGTGGTTGGCCTTCAGATAGGCCGTCTGATAGGCGATCAGCGCATAAGCCGCCGCGTGGCTCTTGTTGAAGCCGTAGCCTGCGAACTTCGCCACAAGCTCGAAGATGTAGCGCGCTCGCGCCTCTGGAATGTCCTTCTCAAGCGCACCCTTTACGAAGCGCGCGCCCTGCGCGTCCATCTCCGCCTTGATCTTCTTGCCCATGGCGCGGCGGAGCAAGTCGGCCTCGCCGAGGCTATAGCCCGACAGCACCTGCGCGAGTTGCATCACCTGTTCCTGATAGATGATGACGCCGTAGGTTTCTTCGAGGATCGGCTTCGCGAGCGGATGCAGATAGTCCGGCACCTCGATGCCGTGCTTGCGGTTGACGTATGTCTCGATGTTGTCCATCGGGCCGGGGCGATACAGCGCCACCATGGCGATGATGTCGCCGAAGCGGTCGGGCTTCAGCTTGCGCAGCGCCTCCCGCATGCCCGTACTTTCGAGCTGGAACACGCCGCCCGTATCGCCCTTCGCCAGCATCTCGTAAGTGGGCCGGTCGTCGAGCGGCAGATGGCCGAGGTCGATGGGCCTGCCTGCCTTTTCGAGCAGCGCGCACGCCTTCTGCAGAACGGTCAGCGTCTTGAGGCCGAGGAAGTCGAACTTCACGAGGCCCGCTTGCTCCACCCACTTCATGTTGAACTGGGTGACGAGCATGTCGGATTTCGGATCGCGGTAGAGCGGCACAAGCTCCACGAGATCGCGGTCGCCGATCACCACACCCGCCGCGTGCGTCGAAGCGTGACGATACAGCCCTTCGAGTTTTTGCGCCGTGTCGAGAAGCTGCGCCACGATCTCCTCGCGGTCGCGCGCCTCCTGAAGCTGCGGCTCGCCCTCGATCGCTTCCGCGAGCGTCACCGGGTTCGCCGGGTTGTTCGGCACAAGCTTGCAGAGCCGGTCCACCTGCCCGTAGGGCATTTGCAGCACGCGGCCCACGTCGCGCAGCACCGCGCGCGCCTGAAGCTTTCCGTAGGTGATGATCTGCGCGACGCGGTTCGAGCCATATTTCGCGCGCACATACTGGATCACCTCGTCGCGGCGATCCTGGCAGAAGTCGATGTCGAAGTCCGGCATCGAGACGCGTTCCGGGTTGAGGAAGCGCTCGAACAGCAGGCCGAAGCGGATCGGGTCGAGGTCGGTGATGGTGAGCGACCACGCGACGACCGAGCCAGCGCCCGAGCCGCGCCCCGGTCCCACCGGAATGCCTTGCCCCTTCGCCCATTTGATGAAGTCTGACACGATCAGGAAGTATCCGGGGAACTTCATGCGCGTGATGACGTCGAGTTCGAATTCGAGGCGCTTGAAATATTCGTCTTTGCTGGCGGCGTGAAAATGAGCCGGAATCGTTGCGAGCCTGTGTTCCAGTCCAGCGATAGCCTGCCGACGAAGCTCCGCCGCTTCAGCCTCGTGCGTGTCCTCGCTGCCGGCCACGAATTGCGGCAGGATCGGCTTGCGCGGGCGCGGGCGGAACGCGCAGCGTTGCGCGATCTCGATCGTGTTCGCAACCGCCTCGGGCAAATCCGCGAACAGCTTCACCATGTCGGCTTGCGGCTTCAGCCAATGATCGGGCGAGAGGCGGCGGCGGTCGTCCTCCGCGACGTAGCGGCCCTCGGCGATGCAGAGCAGCGCGTCATGCGCCTCGAAGACGGCGCGCTTCGGGAAATACGCTTCGTTGGTGGCGACGAGCGGCACGCCATTGTCGTAGGCCCAACGCAGAAGCTGCGGCTCCACCGCGCGCTCGCGGGGAAGCCCGTGGCGCTGGATTTCGACATAAAAGCGGTCGCCGAATGCCTCCGCCAGCGTGGCGAGGCGCGCTTCTGCTACGGCGGCGTTTCCAGCGGCGAAGGCGCGATCCGCCGGGCCGTCTGGACCGCCCGACAGTGCGATCAGGCCGCCCGCGTGCTCCACCAGAAACTCGACCTCGACATGCGGGTTCGAGCCATCGCCCGAATCGAGAAACGCCCGGCTCGACAACCGCATCAGGTTGCCATATCCCTCCGCGTCCTTCGCCAGCAGCACGATCGTTCCCGAATGCGCGTCGGGCCGCTGGCCCGGCCGCGGCGTCTCGTCGGCGGGCGCGGGAAACGCAAGCGTCAGGGCGCAGCCGATGATCGGTTGGATGCCCTCGCCCGACAGATATTCGGAGAATTCGAGCGCGCCGAACAGATTGTTGCGGTCGGTGATGGCGAGCGCGGGCTGGCCATCGGCGGCGGCGGCCTTGATGAGCGCCTTGACCGGCAGCGCGCCTTCGAGCAGCGAATAAGCGGAATGGACGTGGAGGTGGATGAAGCCCGGTTTCGTCATAGCCTCGCCCTCCTTCCCGCTCCTGCGCGACCGCTCCGCGCTCAATCATTCGGAGCGGGACTGTACCCGCGCACGGTGCGAGTCGAAATAGAAATGAAGCGGGTGGGGAAAAGCTGTGAACGGCCCGCGCAGGCGATACCGCGCGCCGCCTTCGCTGGTCGAGCGCGCAAGAGCGGGCATTCTGTTGGCTGGCGTTTCGACAAACTTATCGCTCACCGGCTTTCGACAAGTATCCGCAACACCGCGGCCCTTTACGAGGATAGATCTCTCTTGCTTTCACAGGACGGCGGCCAAATCGAATTCGACTTAACACAGGCTGATCTAATCCGTTTCCCTTCGGGTGCTATCGGCAAGTGCGGCAAGTCCAACGACATCTAACACAAGGAGCTTTTGCCGTCCGCCCTCGACCAGCCCCTTCGCCTCCCACGCGCTGAAAATGCGTGAGACGGTATGGAGCGTCGTGCCGGTCATTTCGGCAATATCCTGCCTCGATATCGGGAAATTGATGCGGATCCCACGTTTCTCATGCAGCCCGGCTTTGTCCACGAGGCGCAAGACCGTATGCGCGACGCGGCGCTCGACTTCTTCCGTGGACATTTCGCGTATTCGAGTGTGCGCCTCCTCCAGCCGTTGGCCGACGGTCTGCATCGCGCTAACCGCTAGGCTGGGAATGTGTTCGACGAAGCTTGGCCAGAGGTCGGATGGCCATGCGAGCATGACGCTGTCGGCGGCTGCGACAGCGGTTCCCGGGTAATCGGATCGCTGCAAGGCTATCGCGAAGCCGAAAAGGTCTCCCGGGTGCACGACTCGCACGATGATCTGTTGCCCATCGGACGTCACCTGCATCACCTTAAGGTGCCCATGCAAGAGGAGATAGAAGCTGCGCGCCGGTTGTCCTTGCTTAAAAACCTGGCTTCCCTGGGGGGCTCGCCGCGACACTGCATGTGCGAGAAGCCGATCGAGTTGATCGTCGGCCATCTTGTCGAAGAGTGGCACATGTCTCACCAACGATCGGTCGACTTTCAAGGGCACTGCTCCGCGCTCGTGACATTTGAGCCCTCAACGCAGGGACGGCGTGGACTCTTGCCTGGCGATTACCGAGCCTACAATGACAGGCGACGAATGGCAAAAAGGAACGGAGAATACCAGCGGTCGTCGCGAACGAGGCGGAAGCCGACGTTATCGGGCGGCGCTCCGACAGAGCAGCCGCCGTTTTTTGGCTCGCGTACGAAGGAGCTCAAGGGCGAGCGATGCTTGCCTGTAGCGATATAGATTCCGCAGGAAGCGTCCTGATCGACCGCGTTGCCGACCGCGTCGAGATTGATGCGGCGCAGACAGGTCGTTGTCCATTCCCATATGTTGCCGCCGAAATCGACTAGCCCGTTCTCGTTCTCGCCAAACGTCCCGAAAGGCTGCGGACTGGGATTGCGGGTTGCCTTGCGCACAGCTTCGCGCTCGTATTCGGCGAGCCATCGCAACGCCGGATTTCGGCTGTCCGATGGAAGCTCCAGGGCATCGTCGGGATAGCGCGACCCCGCTGCGTAGGCGAGTTCCTCGTCGGAAGGCAGACGCCATTCGACGCCCGTCTTTCGCGAAAGCCAAGCGGCGTACACAACGGCATCGTCGTAGCTGACACCAGTCGCGGGCAGTTTCGGCCCCCGAGCCGCTTTCGGATCGCGCGGCGTGCAGGCGCTATCGGCAGCGCATTTGTCGTAATCGGCGGCGCTCACCTGATATTTCATGATTTCGATAGCGCCCCCGCGCCGATCGACTTTCGGCGCGTCAACGGCATAACCGTTCCGGAAATACTCGGCGCTTTCCCGGTAAGTAAAAGTTCCGGCGCGAATGGTCACGGTGTCCGGCGCGGTTACTTCTGCTGCGCGGGTCGTTATATTCACGCCCGAGATGCCGAGCATAAGGGCGAGCGTAAGCGCGGGCAGATAAGCGAAACCTCGATAAGCGGACATGAGATTATCCTCAAGGCATCGGGCGGTCGGGATGCGGCGGGGCTGATGGCCGCCGCATCGGCAGGAGACTCAGAATGCCGACGGCGACAGCACCGACGTCATCAGGTCGTCGTTCCAATCGCCGGTGACCTTGAAATGCCCTGCGGCCCCAAGCTCGAAGGACTCGATGAGATTGTGATTCAGGTAAGCGTAGATGCCAGGCTGGCGGAATGTGTAGTAAGCCACGCCCGCCGTTCCGCCTGGAATGAACCAGGTTTCCTGATCGACCTCTGGCGGGTTGGCGAATTTTCCGGTGGCCCAAACATAGTCGCCGTGACCTCCGATGAGATGCGGACGCGTATCGCGGTTCGCCTGAGAGTGGACGATGAGCACCCGGTCGCCGACCTTGGCGGTCAGCGCATTAGCGCCCGTCAGCGCGCCCACCGAGCCGTTAAAGACGACGTGGCTCGGCGTGAGTGTACGCATCACCGCGAGCACCTCGGGGTAGGACGAACCGAGGTCTTCGTATTTCTTGAAGTTCCCTTTTTCGTCCTTCGGCACGTAAAAATCCTGCTCGCCGACATAATAAATCTTGTCATAAACGAGCGCGCGACCCTTGTCGTCCTTGAGGCCGTCACGAGGCAGAACCAGCATCGCGCCATTCATGCCGGAAGTAACATGCCACGGCACCATGCCGGGAGGCGCGCAATGATAAACGAACGCTCCGGCCTTCGTCGCCTTGAAGCGAAGGATCGTTTTCTCTCCCGGACCGACAATGGTCAGCGCACCTCCACCGAGCGCACCCGTGGACGAGTGGAAGTCAATGTTATGCGAAAGCGTGTTGGTCGGAGGATTGATGAGCGTGAGCTCGACATAATCCCCCTCGTGGACAACCATCAGCGGCCCGGGCACCGAGCCGTTGAACATCATCGCGTAGACTTCCGTGCCCTGATCGTCGATGACGATCTTCTTTTCCTGGATAGTCAGCGTAAATTCCACGACCTTGGGACCGCCCTCGGCCTTCTGGGTGTGCGCATGCACGAAAGGCGGCTTGACGAGTTCGACCTTAACGCGCGGCAACTTGCCGATATTTGCGGCTGTGGCTGCCGCGTTGGTTTTGATATCGCCACCCTCGGCATACGCGCCAAGCGGCGGCGTAACGAATGGCGCGATCGCGCCCGCGAAAGCCGCGCAGGCCAGTATGGTGCGGCGGTTGATTTGAAACGGCTCTGTCATTTTAAAGCTCCCGAAGCGAAGCGCTAGCGAACGAGCTTATTAAAAGCTGTTTTCAGTTTCGGTGATTGATGGAGAGCAAATAACTTTTTGAGAACCGTTGCCAACGCAGGTTTCTCGACGAAACGACCTTGCGAAAAAGCGTATGCTCGCGCCCTCGCGCTAAAAGTCGTGCTCGCGCTCGCGGCTCATCTCCGCTCGCCGCCGACGCGGATGAGCATCCGGTAGGGCCGTGGGATCTTTGTCGGGATTGGCCGACTCATAAATGTCCGCGCCGTTCGAGTTTGCAGTCGCTGGCTCTCCGGCCCCGGCGACTGGTCAATGCCTAAGGTTTGCGCCGTCTTTCGCGAAAACAGCGGGACCGCTTTCGCGCGCTTCATGGACGAAGCCGTGGCCTCCCATAACGCTAAAGACGAATTTGGGCCGGAAAGTCTTCAGAAGGCGCAAATCTTCGTCGGGCTTCAACGAAAGAACGCCTCCTGATGATCCTGAACGGTTCGCCACCCGCCATGAGAATGGGACGAACGTCGAGAGTCTTGCCGGAAAGGTCATCAACGTCTCCAACGGGATTCGGCGGCGAGCGCGGCGGATTTGAAATCGGGCTCGCTGTTCAGGCGAGTTAGGCCCCATTTCAAATCCATCGGCCACGCTCAAGCGCCGGAACCGCTGCGCCAGTTCGCAGTCTCACTGAAGGATCGCTGGCGTTGTCCGCGCAAAACTCCCGGCGCGTTCTCAGAGGCCGCCGCAAACGCCGCAGCATCTCCCATCGCGACGTTCGATCTCAAGCCGCCAGACGTTCGGACCATTCTCCAGATAGGCGCACTTGAACACGCCCGGATAGTTCATTTCGAGTTGATATTGCAGGGGAACTGGATCGTGATCGGCTGTGACTTCCATGCTTTCGCCGGACCCGAGGCTTTCCAGCATGCCGAAAACGCGCTGATGGCGCTCGAAATGCGGGATGACACGGACGTCGATCGAACGCTTGCTTGTGACGGCTTCTGTCATGGTCGCTCGTTTCCTTTTTTCGGACCTCTGTTTGCACGCGCGGGTGGCCCGGTCCGGCTGGCCGCCGCGTAAGGTTTTCGTCAGCCCGTGAGGCCGCGATAGATCGCTGGCAGGACAGCAGGCAGGCGGCTCACGTGAGGCACGGCCGCGTAGCCGTTCTGGCCGAAAATGGCTGGCACGTAAGATTTGGCGTCTCGGTCGATGGTGACCGCGAAGACCCGCACGCCGCGACGGCTCGCCTCCATAACGGCGCGGCGCGTGTCTTCCAGCGCGAAGCGGCCTTCGTAGTGATCGACGTCGTTCGGTTTGCCGTCAGTCAAGACGAGAAGCAGGCGCCGCCGGTTCGGTTGGTCGCCGAGTTTCGCCGTCGCGTGGCGGATCGCGGGGCCTATACGCGTGTAGAAGCCGGGCTTCAGTCCCTCGATGCGCCGCCGGATCGCGCCGCTCATCGGCTCGCGGAAATCCTTGACTGTCTCGACGCGCACCCAGTTGCGGCGGCGCGAAGTAAAAGTGAGGATCGAGTGGTTGTCTCCGCAGGCGGCAAGCCCTTCCGCAAGCACGGCGACCGCCTCTTTCTCGACGTCGAGCACGCGCAAATTGTCGAACCACGCGTCGGTCGAAAGCGAAACGTCGACGAGCAGCGTCACGGCAAAATCGTGCGTCAGCGGGCGATGCATTCGATAAATGCGGTCAGTCGCATCGCCGCTGGCACTGAGATCACCATGGCGGCGCACGAGCGCGTCGAGATCGAGTTCCGCGCCGTCGATCTGGCCGCACAGCCATTCGCGTTTCGGGCGCAGCACCTCAAACTGGCGGCGCACGCGACGGATCAGGCGGCGCGTCTCGTCGCTTTCCTGCGGGGTGCCCTCGGCCTCGGGCGCGGGCGAGACCAAAACGCGGCAATAATCTTTCAGGTAAGTGCCGCTGCGATAATCCCATTCGGGGTAAGTCAGATCGGCGGTCAGGCGCGAGCGGTCGAGCGCTTCCGGCGGCAGGTCGAGGTCGAAGCGGAAGCGCGACGAAGGCCGTCCCTTGCGCTCGCCGAGCGTTATTTCATCGAGATCGTCTGCGGCGGAGGCGTCGTCATCGTCGCTGTCGTCGGCGGGCCGGTTCACATTGACCATCTCCGCCATCGCGAGGATTTTCTCAAAGCGATTGAGAATGAAGGGGCTGCGCTCGTTTTTTTTCGTGTCGGTCTTTTCGCGCACGGCAGTATGGCGGCCCGCTGGAGCATCACCACACGCGCCCCCCGAGGCGGGTTCGTCTGCCGTATGTCGGCTATCGGCTTCACCCCGGAGAAGCGCCTCTGGCCAGAGCGGAACCGGAAGCATCGGCAAATAACCCGGCGGAGCCGAGACGGGAAGCTTGAACTGCCGACTCAACGGCGGCAGACCCGCGCCCTCGCGCAGAAGATTGATGACGCGATCCTCGATCATCTGCTCGGCGCGGGGCAGTTTGCCTCGCTTGCGCACAGCGAGCAGTGCCGCGCATAAACGGCGGCAGCGCGGCTCCATGCCGGGAAAGGCCTCAATAACAGCGGCACCAAGGTCCGCGCCGCGCTGCAGTCGTTCGAGATCGCGCCGCAGCGGATCGGATTCCACGACAGGATCGCAGCGCATCGTTGCCATAGCCGCCGCAAGCCAGAGATAAAGGTCGCGGTTGAGCGCCTGATCGGGGAGGAGATCGATGACGGGCGGCAACATCAATACCTGCTCATCGCGGGCGGGGTGAACAAGCTTTTCCTCGCCGAGGCCGAGCCTTTGCCGCATCCGCAGGCGATGGCCCGATGTGCGCTCGCGCGCGCCGACCAGTTGCACCGTCGCATCGCCGCCGAAGCCGCGAAAGCACACCGCCAGCATGGACTGCATGTCTTCGAGCTTCACCGCCGCCGCCTCGAAGCGCGGCCAGGTGCGCGTGTTCCCGGCGAACGAATGCCAGAAGCGGCCGACAGTCTCTTCGAGTTCGAGCAATTGCATGGGCGCGCCTCTTTAGCGAAGGATCGAGCCAGAAAGCTCGATGAGCGCGGCGCGCACGTCTGGTTCGTCAGTCAGCGGCTCGATCATGGCTGCCCGCACGGCCTCCGGTACCGGAAGCCCTGCTTCGATAAGGCTCGCGCAGTAGATGACGAGGCGCGTGGAAACGCCCTCTTCGAGATCGACGCCCTTCAGCATGCGCAGCCTCCGCGCCAGATCGACGAGCGGTGCGACCTTCGCCGCATCGAGGCGGCTTTCGGATGCGACCACCGCGATCTCGCGGTCGCGGGGCAGAAAATCGAATTCGATGGCGACGAAGCGCTGGCGCGTCGAAGGCTTCAACGTCTTGAGAAGGTTCTGATAGCCGGGGTTATAGGACACGATGAGCATGAACGACGAGGGCGCGGCCAATTCCTCGCCTGTACGTTCGAGCGGCAGCATCCTGCGGTCGTCGGTCAGCGGATGCAGGACCACGGCCACATCCTTGCGCGCCTCCACCACTTCGTCGAGATAGCAGATACCGCCCTCGCGCACGGCGCTTGTCAAAGGCCCGTCAACCCAGACCGTATCCCCACCCTTAAGAAGGTAGCGCCCGGTCAGGTCCGAAGCCGTCAGGTCGTCGTGGCAGGACACCGTCGTCAAGGGAAGACCGAGCCGAGCCGCCATATGCGCCACGAAGCGTGTCTTTCCACAGCCGGTAGGGCCTTTCAGGAGAAGCGGAAGCCGGCGCATCCACGCGGTTTCGAAAAGCGCGCATTCGTTGCCGGTCGGCGAATAGGCCGGGACGACGGCATCGGGGGTTTTGAAGATCATTGTCATCGGGCTGTCCTGATTGCGGAAGCTCGCAATTTCGGCGGGCGGGGCGATCGCTTCGGGTCTCCCCGCCCGCGATAATCACTCGGCGGGCACGGCTACGCCGGTGAACTGAGGCGCGCGGTTCCTGCCCGGTAGGAGGATCGACCAGACGAACATCAGGGCGGCGATGAGAACGAAGACGCCCGAGCCGAGGCGGACCCAGTAGAAGACCGCCACCTGATCTTGCACTTCCATATAGCTCTGGCCGAGCACGCGCTGGAGATGCACCTGGATGATGCCCGCGAAGGTCAGCGCGAAGGTCATGACCGACATCGCCGTGCACATAATCCAGAAGCTTGCGATCGACAGCCACTGGTTATAAGGCGCGCGACCTCTGATCTCAGGCATCGCGTAAGTCATCATCGCAAGGTTCAGCATCACGTAGGCGCCGAAGAAGGCAAGATGACCGTGCGCAGCCGTAACCTGCGTGCCGTGGGTGTAGTAGTTCACCGAGGACAGCGTATGCAGGAACCCCCACACGCCCGCGCCGAAGAAAGCCATGACGGAGCAGCCGATAGACCACAGTAGCGCCGCGCGGTTCGGATGTTTGCGACCCGCCTTCCAGGTCATGACGAAGGTGAAGAGGACCATCGTGAAGAACGGCGCGACTTCAAGCGCCGAGAAGAGCGACCCGATCCACTGCCAGTAGCCGGGCGCGCCGATCCAGTAGAAGTGGTGCCCGGTGCCGAGGATGCCGGAGAACAGTGCAAGGCCGACGATGACATAGAGCCACTTTTCGACGACCTCGCGGTCGATGCCGTTCAGTTTGATCATGAGGAACGCGAGGACTGACGCCATGATCAGTTCCCACACGCCTTCGACCCACAGATGCACGACATACCACCAATACATCTTGTCGAGCGCCAGGTTTGAGGGGTTGTAGAACGCAAAGAGGAAGAAGATAGCGACACCCCACAGACCGAAAATCAGGATGTTTGTGATAACCGTCTTCCGACCCTTCAGCGTCGTCATGGTGACGTTGTAGAGAAACATCAGGCAGACGATCACGATGCCAACCTTGATCGCGAAAGGCTGTTCGAGAAATTCGCGCCCCTCGTGGATGCGGAACATATAGCCGACGACCGCCACCGCCGCCGCGACGAGGAAAACCCAGAACTGGGCGATCGCCAGCTTAGGGCTGTGAAGCTCGTTCTCTGTTTCCTCCGGCAAGAGGTAGTAGGTCGCGCCCATGAAGCCCATGAGCAGCCAGACAATCAGCGCGTTGGTATGGATCATCCTGACGAGGTTGAAGGGCAAAGTTTCGGAGAACGTGTTGGGAAAGACATAGATCGTGCCCGCAAGTACGCCGAAGGCGACCTGGGCGAGGAACAGGCCGAGAGCGCCGTAGAAATAAAGCGCCGCGATCTTCTGTGTCTGATATTTCATCGTAAATTCTCCCTTCGCCTCCCTAGCCCGCATCCTTCGGCGGCCAGTTCTGGGTCTTGATCGTGCTCGTCCACTCAAGGAAATCCGCGAGATTCCTGATTTCCTGGTCGGTCAGGTGGAACTGCGGCATCTGCCTGCGCCCTTCGACGCCCGATGGCTGCGCGGCCATCCATGAGCGCAGCATTTCACGGGCGGTGTCTGGATCAGTATCGCCACCCCATCGCCTCCAGACATTGCCCAGTTCGGGCGCAAAATAGGCTCCCTCCCCAAGCAGCGTGTGGCAGTTAATGCAGGCATTGCGCTCCCAGATATGCTTGCCGCGGGCGACGCTATCCGTAAGTTTTGCTTCGTTCGTGGACGTCGTTTTGATGTAGTAGTGGCTATGCGCCGTCAATCCCACGAATATGACAAAGAAGAAAATGGAGCCGCCGTAGAAGACATTGCGGGCACCAGTCTTGGTAAGGCGTTCTGCCATCCATCGTCCCTTTCGATTGCCGGACCGATATGCGAATCCGGCCCGATCACTTCGCGGAGGTGTGGCGACGTCTTCGCCAGCTTTCCGGGTGAAACTGGTTTTAGCGAGGGGGCTGAAGGCTTCTTTGCGTTTCTGCAAACAAAACCGCGTTTGGTTCAAGTGAACGCGGGGAGAATCAGCGAACGCGCGAGCGCCATGGTCAGCAGAAGCCCGGCCCAGAGAAACAGCGTGAAGGACAGGACGCCCGGCCGGTCGCGCATTGCCATGAAATCGAGCACTAGAAGTCGCGCCTTCAAGAATGCAAGAACGAGCACCGACGCGATGGCGCCCGGGATGTTCGCGGCGAAGGTTGCAACTGCCGCGCCGCAGATGGCGAGGGCTATCAGGGCGAAGAATGTGCGAAAGAGCATTTCGCGTCGGGGCGTGGGGTTCATGCCAGATAGATGATAGGAAACATAACGAGCCAGATGAGATCGATCGCGTGCCACAGCGTGGTCATCAGATGGATGTTGTCTTGCGAAGGTCGCCATGCGATCAGCAGCAGAATAAATGCGCCGAACAAAACATGGAGCAGGTGGAAGCCGGTGATGAGGAAATAAAGCTCAAATAAAGCCAACGCGACTTCGGTTCCAGTGAAGCCGATTTCGCCCGAATACTCGACAATCTTCACGCCCACGAAGGCGACTCCCAACAGCGCCGCGCAGATGAGCGGCCTCCGGGCGAGAAGTGGCGTGGTCCGGCGCCTGGCGGCGAGTGCAGCCTGCCAGCCGCTGCTCAACAGGATCACGGTATTCAGCGCTGCGAAACCGGAGCTCAGATGCTGCCGCGCCGCAGCGAACGCCTCGGGCCGAAGAAGCGACATCACCATGAATCCCGTCAGAAGCGCGCCAAAAATGGCAAGCTCGCTCCAGACGAGGATCCAGAGCAGCAACTCCCCCTCTTCTTTCTCCGCTTCGCGCAAAGTGTCGTCGATCAATGACATGCATATCGAATAGCGTGCGCCCATGTTGCGCTCTTTGCGTCGGCGCAAAGAAGAAGCCGACGTTGCGCCGCACAATGAACAGCGTCGGAAGGAGTGATCTTCATGAGCGAAGCGCAGATCGGGCTTCTCGTCGTCACGCTGATTATTAGCGGCTTCGCAATGGCGCTTTTTCACATGGGCGTGCTGCAAAGCGGTGGTGCGCGGCTGGCGATATGCGCCTCCGTTGCCATCGCCGCTGCTTTGTTTCTAACGCAATAGCGCGCATGCCAAAAAAACGGCACGCCAGTTGCCGGTGGAGCGAATTGACATTTTGCGTCCTCATCGCCGCGAACTCTCGCTCAGACATTGGCATAAAAAGCTCTAATAAAATCATAGAGTTGGTCATGACCTTTGTGATTCCGCCATTTGCTCACAAGGTGCCGCAGAGGAAGCAAATGTCGGAATCGGACCGAGGTTGCGCGATGCCAATGAACGAGAAAAGATCGCATGTACTCAAAGTCGCTGGACACATTTGCGTATCTCGCCGCAAGCAAGGCTCAGATGTTGCGCTCGAACCCCGTCGGCTTCTTGCTCTCGTCAGCTATGGCGGGCGCATACGTCGGTATGGGAATCCTCCTGATCTTCACCATCGGCCAGAACATCGATCCTTCGGTGCGCAGCCTCGCGATGGGGACATCTTTCGGCATCGCGCTGACGCTTGTCGTCTTTGCCGGATCCGAGCTTTTCACCGGCCACACCATGATCATGACCATCGGGCTCCTGCACGGAAAGGTCGGCCTCAGCAGTCTCGCGGCCTCCTGGTTCTGCACGTGGATCGGCAATCTCATAGGTTCCGTGCTCCTCGCGCTGCTTTTCTATTCGGGTGGCGGCGGCCAAATCCTGAAGGAAGGCGCTGATCTCATTTTCAAGGTGAGTGCCTACAAGATGAATTCGCCCGCAACAGAACTGGTGGCGCGCGGGATCCTCTGTAATTGGCTCGTCTGTCTCGCACTCTGGACCAGCGCACGCGCCACGAGCGATGCGGCCAGGTGCATTCTGATCTTCTGGTGCCTGTTCGCCTTCATCGCCTGCGGTTTCGAGCATAGCGTAGCGAATATGACGATCTTCTCCGTGGCGCTCCTCGGCAATTATCCCGCCACCGTGAGCCTTTCAGGCATGGCGCACAACCTCGCATGGGTAACGCTAGGCAACGCTGTTTCCGGCGCACTTTTCATGGGTGTCGCGTATTGGCTCGTCAACGGTGGCGCAAAAACCATCAAGGTTCCCTCGCCTGGGTCCTCGACCATCCCAGCCGAATAGCTCCTCGTTCGAAAACGGAAATAACGACCATGACCGCAGATTTCACAATGGACGGGAAACAGTCCCTTGATGCTGACGTCACTGGACCTGCGCTCGCGGAGCAGGTAACCAAAAATCCGGCCGCGGCCAGCAAGGTGGAGCCACAAGGGCCCGATGCAGCGATGATCGCCGCGCAGAACCGCGTGCTCGCGAGCGGCGGCAAACTCACTCCCCAGGAGAAGTGGAAGCGGGAAGAACATCCCCTGGACGCCTACAACAAGCTCAAGGATCAAGTGAGCCGCAACGAGTTTCCCACGGCTCCGGACAATTTCCGCTGGCGTTACTATGGTCTGTTCTACGTCGCCCAGAAGCAAAATGCCTATATGTGCCGCCTGCGCATCCCGAACGGCATCCTCGACCATTGGCAGATGGCTAGGCTTGCTGATATCGCCGACCGTTTCGGCGGCGGCTATTCGCATGTCACGTCACGCGCCAACCTCCAGATACGCGAGATTGAGGCAAAAGATGCGATTGCCACGATCGAGGCGATTCAGGATTGCGGGCTGTGCTCTCGCGGAGCGGGAGCGGACAACATACGCAATGTGACGGGGTCCGCTACGGCAGGGATCGATCCCAAGGAATTGATCGACACGCGCCCCTATGCGCGCGAGTGGCACTTCAAGATCCTCAACAATCGCGCGCTTTACGGACTGCCGCGGAAATTCAACGTCGCCTTCGACGGCGCGGGATCGATCCCGACGCTTGAGGATACGAACGACATCGGCTTCCAGGCGGTCCGCGTCCGCGGTGGTTCCGCCGTGGAGTCGGGTATCTGGTTCCGGCTCACGCTTGGCGGCATAACCGGCCACAAGGACTTCGCTCGCGATACGGGCGTGATCGTGAAGCCCGGCGATGCGGCATCCGTCGCAGAAGCCGTCGTGCGAGTCTTTATCGACCACGGCGATCGCTCCAGCCGCTCGAGGGCGAGGCTCAAATACCTGATCGATGCCTGGGGCTTCGACAAATTCCTTGAGGCCATCGAAGATAAGCTCGGTGCCAAGCTCGTCAGAACTCCGATGGATGCCCTTGATCCGCAGCCCGCCTTCGACCGGCTAGCTCACATCGGCGTTCACGCGCAGAAGCAACGCGGCCTCTGCTGGATCGGCGTCTTGCTCCCCCTCGGCAAGCTCACTTCGGCTCAGATGCGCGGCATCGCGCGCATTGCTCGCGAAATGGGCGATGGGGACATCCGTCTTACAGTTTGGCAGAACCTTCTCATTTCTGGCGTACCTGAGGCAAAGACGGCGGAGGTAGAGGTGGCCATCGAAGCCATCGGCCTCAGGACGCGCGCGACCGCGATCCGCGCCGGGCTTGTGACTTGTACGGGAAGCACAGGCTGCCGCTTTGCCGCGACTGATACCAAGGAGCACGCGGAAGCCATCGCCGCATGGACCGAGACGCGCGTGATCATGGACACGCCCATCAACATTCATATCACCGGCTGCCGTAATTCATGCGCCCAGCACTACATTGGGGACATCGGCCTGGTCGGCGTGCGCGTGGCCCTTTCGGACGAAGGAGATACCGTGGAGGCATACCACCTCTTCGCAGGCGGCGCTTTCGGTCCGGACGCCTGCATCGGTCGCGAAATTGTCAAGAACGTGATACCCAAAGACTTGCCGCGCGTGATCGAGCAGCTGCTTAGGCACTATCTTGCCAATCGGGAAAACGCGTCGGAAACGTTCGCCGCCTTCACGCGCCGCGCCGACCTCGCGCTCCTTCAGGCAGCGGCACGGATCGATATGGACTGACAGATACGCTGCCAGAATCGCGCGCCGGCTGCGCGTAGCTTTTTGGATGATTATCTGGCCGCCTGGAGCGTAGCTGACCTATCAAAAGCGATGAAAGGCGGATCGATCCCGCGCTGACGAGACGCTCACGGACGCGCTTGCGGCTGTTTTCGCTATTGGAATCGCAACAACAATGGATCGCAATGTGGCGACGGTCGGGACGCCGGCGAGGAGTCTGGATTTTTCTCTCCGGCTTTTTATTGCAATTCACTCGCAATTGCATATATTATAAATAACCTTCTCGCGACGCGTTCGGTCTGTTTCGTGGCGAGGGATGCATCAGCGAACAAACGTTTATTGCAATTAGGTCTTAATAGCTGAGGAGGGATTCATGCATCGTCGCGTATCAGTGGCTCTTTCGGCAGGAATGATGGCGGCGGCCTTCGCAGCCCTGTTGACAGTCATGCCGGCCGCGGCACAGGACAAGTTCAAGGCGGTGACCACATTCACCGTCATCGCCGATATGGCAAGGAACGTGGCTGGCGATGCGGCAATCGTGGAGTCGATCACCAAACCGGGCGCCGAGATACACAACTATCAGCCGACGCCTGGGGACATTCAGAAGGCGCAGGGCGCCAAACTCATCCTCTCGAACGGCCTCAACCTCGAACTCTGGTTCAAGAAGTTCTATCAGCACCTTAAGGGCGTACCGGAGGTCGTTACCTCCGATGGCGTCGTGCCGATGGGGATCGCCGAAGGCCCATATGCCGATAAGCCGAACCCGCACGCATGGATGTCGCCCAAAAACGCTTTGGTCTATGTCGACAATATTCGGGATGCGTTCGTTAAATACGATCCTCGGAACGCCGAGACCTACAAGGCTAACGCTGACGCTTACAAAGCGAAGATCGAAGCGGCTATCGCGCCGATCCGCGAGAAGCTCGACACCATCCCTGCGGACAAGCGTTGGCTCGTTTCAAGCGAAGGAGCCTTCTCCTATCTCGCGCGCGATTTCGGGATGAAGGAGCTTTACCTCTGGCCGATCAACGCCGACCAGCAGGGCACGCCGCAGCAGGTGCGCAAGGTGATCGACGCCGTTCGCAAGAACAGGATCCCCGCCATTTTCAGCGAAAGCACAGTTTCCGACAAGCCGGCCCGGCAGGTGGCGCGCGAGACGGGAACGCATTACGGCGCCGTGCTTTATGTCGACTCGCTCAGTGAAACAGATGGGCCGGTTCCCAATTATATCGAGCTTCTGCGCGTGACGACGAACACCCTGGTGAAGGGACTTTCGGAAGGACTGACGCAGTGAATGCGCCAATTAGGACACTCGCCTGCCCTACATCTTTCGACGCGGGGTCTGGCATCGCGGTGAGGGGAGCAACGGTCACCTACCGCAACGGTCACACAGCGCTTTGGGATGCCAGCTTCGAGATACCCAAGGGTACGATTTCGGCGCTTGTCGGGGTCAACGGCTCGGGCAAATCGACGCTGTTCAAGGCAATCATGGGGTTCGTTCGCCTTGCCAGGGGCGATATTCGCGTGCTTGGCAAGACGGTGCCGGAGGCTTTGCGCAAGAACCTTATAGCCTACGTGCCGCAAGCCGAAGAAGTCGACTGGAACTTTCCCGTGCTCGTCGAAGACGTTGTCATGATGGGACGCTATGGACGCATGGGGATAATGCGTATCCCGAGCGCGGACGACCGTGAAGCCGTATCGGCCGCGCTTGAGCGCGTCGCCATGAGCGACTTTCGCAAACGACAGATCGGCGAATTGTCCGGCGGCCAGAGAAAACGGGTGTTTCTCGCCCGAGCACTTGCCCAGGATGGCCAGGTCATCCTGCTCGACGAACCGTTCACGGGCGTCGACGTCACCACCGAAGACCAGATCATTGCGTTGCTCCGCGAACTGCGCAACGAGGGGCGCGTTATGCTGGTTTCGACCCATAATCTCGGCTCGGTGCCGGAATTCTGCGACCGCACTATCCTGATCAAGGGCACGGTGCTGGCCTACGGTCCGACCGTCGAGACCTTCACGCGTGAAAATCTGGAACGGACATTCGGCGGCGTGCTTCGGCATTTCGTGTTGAGACCTGAGATGGATGGCGACCGCGCCTCGGTCGGCGTCTTCTCCGACGACGAGCGTCCGCTGATCATGCGGGGCGGCAAGGCGACCGGACGCGAACCCGATTCAGGCTGCGGAGGCAAGATGTGACCGCAACGCTTCTAGAACCGTTCGCTTACGAATACATGCTGAACGCGATGTGGGTTTCCGCGCTCGTCGGCGGTGTTTGCGCGTTCCTGTCCTGCTATCTCATGCTGAAAGGCTGGTCGCTGATTGGCGACGCGCTCTCGCATTCGATCGTGCCCGGCGTCGCAGGCGCCTACATGCTGGGCCTGCCCTTTTCCGTCGGCGCGTTCTTCGCGGGCGGCCTTGCGGCGGCGGCCATGCTCTTCCTGAACGAGCGCACGAAGCTTCGGGAAGATGCCATCATCGGCCTGATCTTCTCTTCCTTTTTCGCGCTCGGCCTGTTCATGGTTTCGCTGTCGCCAACTTCGGTGAACATCCAGACCATTGTGCTCGGCAATATTCTTGCCATTACACCGGAAGACATATGGCAACTCGCCATCATTGGCTTCGTGTCGCTCGCCATCCTCTTCGTCAAATGGAAAGACCTGATGGTGACCTTCTTCGACGAGGGCCACGCCCGTTCGATCGGCCTTGATACGACCGCGCTCAAGATCCTGTTCTTCGCGCTGCTTTCGGCCTGCACGGTAGCAGCTCTGCAAACGGTTGGGGCGTTCCTCGTCATCTGCATGGTGGTGACGCCAGGCGCGACGGCGTATCTTCTGACGGATCGCTTCCCGCGCCTGCTCGCAATCGCAGTCGCCATCGGCGCGACGACGAGTTTCGTCGGCGCTTACGCGAGTTATTTCCTCGATGGCGCGACAGGTGGCATCATCGTCGTGCTTCAGACGACGATCTTCCTCGTCGCATTCTTCCTTGCGCCGAAACATGGGATGCTGGCTTCGCGCAGGCGCGCGGCAGAAGCGGTGGAGGCGACGCGATGAGCACGGTCGGCACGCTTCTTTCGCCGTTCCAGTTCGATTTCATGGTCAACGCCATGGTCGTATCGGTCGTGGTGGCGATCCCGATGGCTCTCCTGTCCCCGCTCGTTGTTCTCAAGGGCTGGTCGTTGATGGGAGACGCGATCAGTCATGCGGTGTTTCCCGGCGTCGTCATCGCCTACATCGTCGGCATCCCATATGCAGTGGGTGCCTTCATCGCAGGCATGTTCTGCGCCGTTGCATCCGGCTTCCTGAAGGACAACAGCCGCATAAAACAGGACACAGTGATGGGCGTCGTGTTTTCCGGCATGTTCGGCTTCGGGCTGGTTCTTTACATCAAGATCCAGTCGGACGTGCACCTCGACCACATCCTGTTCGGCGACATGATGGGCGTCACCTGGCGGGACATTGGCGAATCCGCGATAATCGCCGGCGTCACGGCAGGTATAATCGGCCTCAAATGGAGGGACTTCCTGTTGCACGCTTTCGATCCGGCCCAAGCCCGCGCGGTGGGGCTTCGGGTCGGTCTGTTGCATTACGGGTTGCTCGCCCTGATCTCGCTCACGATTGTCGGCGCGCTCCAGGCGGTCGGTCTTGTCCTTGCCATCGCCATGCTGATTGCACCCGGAGCTATCGCGTTTCTTCTCACGCGGCGGTTCCACGCGATGCTGCTTCTCTCGGTTGCAATCGCAATTGCTGGCAGCCTGATCGGCGTCTACCTGTCGTTTTTCATCGACAGCGCTCCTGCGCCAACGATCGTTCTCTTTCTGGCCGCCGTGTTCATTGCCGCGCTCGTTTATACGACGAGCAAGCCTGCATTGAAGGGGGCTGGCGAAGCGTCTTGACGTGCCCCCTGACGCAGCGCACGCTGTGGGACTTGCAAAGGAAGCGCCTATCGTTTCCAGCGCTATTCGAACGACCGGCCAATGTCTGCCAATTTCGCCTGTGCGCTACCCTCCGCCGGCTTTCCCGCGTCTTTTCGCGATTCGCTCGCTTTCGAGCGGCCTGACATAGATATCCAGCCTGTGACTGACGATAGCGAACCCGTGCGCGCGCGCAATCTCCTCCTGAAGGCGTTCGATCTCGTCGGATCGGAACTCGACGATGTCGCCATTCTCCACGTTTATGAAGTGATCGTGATGCTGATGATCGGCGCTCTCGAAACGAGCCGGTCCATCGGCGAAGGTATGCTTCTCAAGCACACCTTTTTCTTCCAGGAGATGCAGGGTCCGATAGACCGTCGCGATAGCGATGCTGGGATCGATTTTCGTCACGCGGCGGAAAAGCTCCACGGCATCGGGATGGTCCCGCGATTCTGCCAGAACCTGCATGATGATCCGTCGAGGTCCTGTCAATCGCAGGCCGTGCTCCTTGCAGAGCGAAATTATATCCATCCGGCGGCACGTTTCATTCGATTTGCTGCGGCATTCCGAGGCGGAGGTCTGTGCGACCTTTGGGGCGTTTGGTGGCCGACCAGCGCGTTTTATCTCTCGATCACAATTACCCCAATTGCGTCTCAATTGCAAAACGCCGCGCAAGGATCCTGTCCGAGCGCGAAGGATGAGCGCCAAGCGCGTCAAGCGGGGTGTCGCTTCGAGCTATACCGGCCTTTCGCCGTTCTTCCGAGTCTTCTCGTGGCATTCGATCACAGCTTGCATCAACAAGTTAAGGAGGCTCAGCTACTTCCCACCGAAAGCCGCAAGCGCCGCCTTCAACTCCGCCTGCTCGCGCGCCGCATCCGCCACGGGCACGCCCGCCGCAATCGCATCCCAAGCCTGACGCAGGCTAGCGGCCCCGCCCCTTGGCCCCATCGGGTGGCCGAACACGCCGCGCCCCGGTACGAAGCCGAAATCCACGGTGCCGAGCTTGCGATACACGCCTTCGAGCGTCGCCGCGCTGTCGCTGCCGCCGGGCACGGGAAGCGCGGGCTTGATCGATCCCATCGGTTCGAGGCAGGCCGCCACGCAGTCGAGCACCTCGCTTTCGGGCATCATCATGCGCGCGCCGAAACCCGGCATGATGACCACGTCGAAGCCCGCGAGCCGTTGCAAGCGCGTGAAGACGCGGCTGTGCACGCCGTATTGCGGCAGGCGCGCGAAGGCGGCGATGAACGGGAAATGCGCGATCAACGGCACGCGCGCGTGTTTGCGCAGCATTCGGACGCCGGAGAGGCCGACCGGCAGCGCGTTCACGAGCAGCGTGTTCGCCCCGCGCGCAACGGCGAGGTCGTGAAGCTCAATGAGCCGGTCCACCTCGTCGGTGATGTTGGCGAGATACATCTTCGGCACGCCGGTTTCGCGCTCGGCCTTTTCGCGCGCGGCACCCAACAGCGCCGCCCGGTCAGCCAGCGGACACCAATCGACATCGGCCAGCATCTCGTCGTCTTTCGCGATGTCGAGGCCGCCAAGCCATGCCTGATAGGCGAGTTCCGCGAATGGCTCGGGCGGCAGCCCAATGTTCGGTTTGATGACGCCGAAGAAGATCGGCCGCCCGAACGCATGCAATTTCTCGCGAAGCCCGGCGATGCCGAATTGCGGCCCCTGAAACGCCGCGAGATAGCCCGCCGGAAAGCGGATGTCTTCGAGCCGAATCAGCGGAATGCTAGGCGAGAAGAACACGCCCTCGCCGAGCACGGCGGAGATGAGGTTCGGGATCTTCGGCCCGAAATTTCCATGCGGGTGCGCGATGGTGGCGCGGCAGGCGTAAACGTCGCCCTTCGGCGCATGCTCGATCCGGATGGAGAAGCCACTGGGGCGCGGCGTCGCGTCCAGCTCCAGCACCTTCGCGGCGAAGCGCGGGCGGAAGTCCTCGTCCACGCCGACGCGCCGCCATTGGGCCGTCGATTGCTCGGAGCACAGATGTGCCGCCGCCTCGCGCGGGTCCCCCGCACATTCGAAGGTGAAGTCGAGTTCGATATAGGCTTCCGCGTCAAGCTCGCCGCGACGCGCGTAAAACGCCTGAATGTCGTCCGGCGTCACGCCGCATCTCCCATGAATTGCAGGTGGATCGTGCGCTTCTCGCGCGGGCCGTCGAGTTCGATGAAGAAGATCGACTGCCACTGACCGAAGACAAGCGCGCCGTCGGCCACAGGCACCGTCTCCGTCTCTGTCATGAACAAGCCAAGCAGGTGCGAATGCGCGTTGTCGCGGCCGTCGACAGCGACATCGTTGTGGCGGTAGTTGCCGTCGCGCGCCACGAACCGCTTGAGGAACGTAATCATGTCGAGCTGAAGCTGCGGTTCGCTCTCGTTCACGTTCACGCGCGCGGTCGTGTGCAGCGAGGTGATCGAGACGAGGCCGCTCCTTGCGCCGATGGCCGCGACCCATTTGCGGATCTCGTCGGTGATGTCGATAAACTCGATCGGGTCGATCGTTGAAAGTTCGATCCGGTGCGTCAGGATTTTCATGAAGCCTCGCGGGACGGGTGCGCACGGATGTTAGCCCGCGCGCACGTGCGAGGCAACGTTACGGAACACATCGGGGTGTGCGGGATTCTCAATCGAGGCGGCAGAACCGTGACCGCCAGCACGAGAGGGTGTCATGCACAGAGCGATCCTGTTGGCGGCGTTGGGCCTGGGCGCGGTGGCGGTCGCGGCCGTTGTCGTCGGCCCGGCAATGAGCCGCGTGGAGCAGCCGGACTTTCGCATCGAAAAGCAGGACGGCGACGTGGAAGTGCGCGCCTACGGCCCGTTGATCGCAGCGGAAGCGGAGGTCAAGGGCCAGCGCCGGGAAGCCATAAACGAAGGCTTCCGCCTGATCGCGGCTTACATTTTCGGCGCCAACCAGCCCAAGGCGAAGATCGAAATGACGGCCCCGGTCGAGCAGCAGAAGCAGAAGATCGCCATGACCGCGCCGGTCACGCAGCAGGGCGGCGGCGCGCGCGACGGCGACGAGAGCTGGACCGTGCGCTTCATCATGCCGAAAGCGTGGACGATGGAGACGCTGCCCACGCCGACCGATTCGCGCGTGCGGCTGGAGCCGATCCCGCCGCGACGTTTTCTCGCGATCCGGTTTTCGGGCTTCGCGGGCGACGACGCCATCCGGGAGAAGACCGACGAACTTCGCCGCTATGCGGAGACGCATGGCCTCGCGATCAAGGGCGAGCCGGTGCTGGCGTTTTACGATCCGCCATGGACGCTGCCCTTCATGCGCCGCAACGAGGTGATGTTCGAACTTGCGGATGGAGCCGCCGGGTAGACGTGGAAGTCTGACGGCGGGGCGAAACAGGCGTGTGATCCTAAGCTCGCTCGTCCACGATGATCGCCGAGGACGTGCCGAGCGCCGCAACGACCGCGCCCACGATGCCGCTGGCATTTAGCCCCGCCGCCTCGTACATCGCTTCGGGCTTGCCGTGGTCGATATACGTGTCGGGGAGTGTCAGCGGGCGCACCTTGAGGCCATGATCGAGCAGGCCGTCGCGCGCGAGGAACTCCAGCACTTGCGAGCCGAACCCGCCGCACGAGCCTTCCTCGACGGTGACGAGCACCTCGTGGTGACGCGCGAGCTGGCGGATGAGATCGAGGTCGAGCGGCTTCGCGAAGCGCGCATCCGCAACCGTGGTCGACAGGCCCATCGCGGCGAGCTTGTCCGCAGCCTTCAGGCTTTCGTGCAGGCGCGTGCCGAGTGAGAGGATCGCAACCGTCGAGCCTTCCCGCACCACGCGGCCCTTGCCGAGCGGCAGCACCGAGCCTTGCGCCGGCATTTCGACGCCGTAGCCTTCGCCGCGTGGATAGCGGATCGCGCTCGGGCGGTCGTTAATCGCGACGGAGGTCGTGACCATGTGCTTCAGTTCCGCCTCATCCGATGGCGCCATCACCACGAAATCGGGCAGGCAGCAGAGGAAGGCGAGGTCGAACGTGCCCGCATGCGTCGCGCCATCGGCGCCGACGAGGCCAGCGCGGTCGAGCGCGAAGCGCACCGGCAGATGCTGCACGGAAACGTCGTGGATAAGCTGGTCGTAACCGCGCTGAAGGAAGGTGGAGTATATCGCGCAGAACGGCTTCATTCCTTCGGTCGCCATGCCCGCCGCGAACGTTACCGCGTGCTGTTCGGCGATGCCGACGTCGAAGGTGCGCTCGGGGAACTCGCTCTCGAACAGGTCGAGGCCGGTGCCGGACGGCATGGCGGCGGAGATCGCCACGATAGTGTCGTCCTTGCGCGCCTCATCGAGCAGGCTCTGGGCGAAAACCTTCGTGTAGCTCGGCGCGCTCGCCTTGACCTTGTCCTGAGCGCCCGTGATGACGTTGAACTTCGTCACGCCGTGATACTTGTCGGGCGCCTTTTCGGCCGGCTCGTAGCCCTTGCCCTTCTGCGTCACACAATGGATCAGCACGGGCCCCTTATGCGCGGAATCGCGGACGTTTCGCAGTACAGGCAGCAGGATGTCGAGGTCGTGGCCGTCGATCGGGCCGACGTAATAGATGCCGAGTTCCTCGAACAGCGAGCCGCCCGTGAACAGGTGGCGCGTGAATTCCTCGGCACGGGCCGCGCGGCGCTCCCATATTTTCGGCAGACGCTGGGCCATGTTCTTGGCGATGTCGCGCACCTTGAGGAAGGTTTCGGACGAGTGCATCCGCGCGAGGTAGTTCGACAGCGCGCCGACCGGCGGCGCAATCGACATGTCGTTGTCGTTCAGAATGATGATGAGCCGCGCGTCCATCGCGCCCGCGTTGTTCATGGCTTCATAGGCCATGCCCGCGCTCATCGAGCCGTCGCCGATGACGGCGATGACGTTGCGGCCGCCATCCTCGCCTTTCAGGTCGCTCGCAACCGCCATGCCGAGACCGGCCGAGATGGAGGTGGAGGAATGCCCGGCGCCGAAAGGATCGTATTCGCTTTCGGAGCGTTTGGTGAAGCCCGAGAGGCCGCCCGGCTGGCGAAGCGTGCGGATGCGGTCGCGGCGGCCCGTCAGGATCTTGTGCGGATAGGCCTGATGACCGACGTCCCAGATGACGCGATCATGCGGCGTATCGAAAAGATAATGAATAGCAACCGTAAGCTCGACAACGCCAAGTCCAGCGCCCAGATGTCCGCCCGTCACGGAAACAGCGTCAATCAGTTCGGTGCGAAGTTCGTCTGCGACCTGCTGAAGTTGATCGGCTTCCAGTTGACGAAGGTCTTGGGGAAACTTGATCTTGTCAAGGAGCGGGGTACGGTTGCTGATTGTCACTTAAACACTTCCTTCAGAGTCCTCGGCCGGTAACGTATGCCGTTTGGGACGTAAAGCCACGCAATTTTTCGTCGCAATCATGGAAGCTGGCGCCACATTTGCTCCGATGCAACAGGGCAACGGAATTGCGCATCCATTATGCCGGGGTGCATTTTGCTCATTTCTTTAAATGAAGGCAGCTCACGCGAAAAATTTGCCAGCTGAGGCGAACCATAGCGAAAAGCTGTTTTCAGACCAGTCTAATGTCTCTGCGGCATTAAACCTCGGAATCCAGAGGCGTCGTGCCGGTGGGCTGGCCCTGCGCTCCAAGCGTGATGCGCTCCACCTTCATCTCGGCGCGTCTCAGAAGCTGGTCGCAGTGAGCGCGCAGCGCCTCTCCGCGTTCGTAGATGTCGATCGATTGCTCGAGTTCGACATCGCCGCGCTCAAGACGGGTCACGATTTGTTCAAGTTCCTTCAAGGCCGCCTCGAAGCTCATCGCCTTGATGTCTGCGAAGGCGGGGCGGGTTGCCGCCGTCTGAGTCGAAGCCGGATCACCGGGCATTGCCATTCCTCAAAACGATTCCAGCAGTATCTTGACATGCGCCGCCGCCGACTGGCCGAGCGCCGAGAGATCGTATCCCCCTTCCAGAACCGAAACGACCCGTCCGCCGCACCGTTCCCGCGCCACATCCACAAGTTTGCGCGTTACCCAGGCGTAATCAGGCTCCGAGAGGTTCAGGTTCGCGAGCGGATCGCTTCGATGCGCATCGAAGCCCGCCGAAATGATGACGAGGTCGGGCGAGAACCGGCGCAGCGACGGCAACACGACGGACTCGAACGCCTCGCGGAATTCATCGCTTCCGTCGCCGGCGCGAAGCGGCGCGTTGCAGATATTTTCCGCCTCGCCGCGCTCGGTGATGCCGCCCGTACCCGGAAACAGCGGCATCTGGTGCGTCGACGCGTAAAACATGTCGGCATGGTTCCAGAAGATCGCCTGCGTGCCGTTGCCGTGATGAACGTCGAAATCGACCACCGCGACGCGCTCAGCTCCATGCACG
Source organism: Rhodomicrobium udaipurense JA643 (assembly GCF_000636015.1). GTDB lineage: Bacteria > Pseudomonadota > Alphaproteobacteria > Rhizobiales > Rhodomicrobiaceae > Rhodomicrobium > Rhodomicrobium udaipurense. Next base: position 39,993 of record NZ_JFZJ01000005.1, on the reverse strand, counting down.
GCCTTCGCGTGGAAAGCCGCCACCGCCGCATTGTTGAACAGGCAGAAACCCATCGCCTTGGCGATTTCAGCGTGATGGCCAGGCGGTCGTGCGAGGCAAAACGCGTTCGTGGCGCGCTTCTGCATCACCTCGTCCACGGCATATACAGCCGCGCCCGCCGAGCGAAGCGCCGCCTCCCAGCTTCCCGGCGAAAGCATCGTGTCGCCGTCGTCGAGCGGCACGAGTTCCGTTTTCGGCTGATGCGTTTCGAGGAAATCGAAATAGGCGCGCGGATGGCAACGCACGATCTGCTCGGGCGTGGCAAGCGGTGCCTCGACCGTCAAGAGATCCTGAAAGGAGGGATGCGAAAGCGCGCGCTCGATGGCGCGGATGCGATCGGGTCGCTCCGGGTGCCACTCCCCCGTGTCGTGATGGAGGAACGAGCTATGCGTGACGAGAAGAGTGGACATGGGCTTCGGCTTAACCGGGTTTCTTGCCGACCAGCGCCTTCAGCGAGACAGGTGGCACGCTGTCTTCGGGGATAAAGAAGTCTGGCGCAAGGTCTTCGCTTGGGTCGATACGATAATGATCGAATTCTCGCCTGCCGTTCTCCCACAGCAGTGTATCATCGATACAGAAATTTCCGGTGAACTCGCGTGAGGGCTTCGTCAGGATGAGATAGGCCGCGTCCGCGAGAATGTCAGCCTTGCGGCTGGCGCGGATGAGGCTATCCCCGCCGAGAAGATTGGCTACGGCGGCGGTGGCGATGGTGGTTCGCGGCCACAGCGCGTTGACGGCGATCCCGTCGCGCTTCAGTTCCTCGGCAAGACCCAGCACGTAAAGGCTCATGTTGTACTTGGCGACGGTGTAGGCCACGTGGCCGCCGAACCAGCGCGGGTTCAGGTCGAGCGGCGGCGACAGCATCAGGATGTGCGGGTTCTCGGCCTGCTTCAGATAGGGAAGGGCGGTCTTCGAAACGAGAAACGTTCCGCGCCCGTTGATCTGATGCATGAGGTCGTAGCGCTTCATGTCCGTCTGCTCGGTGGGCGTCAGGCTGATGGCGCTTGCGTTGTTGATGACGATGTCGATGCCGCCGAAATGTTGCGCGGCCTGATCGATGGCAGCCTGCACCTGATCTTCATGACGTATGTCGCACTGGATCGGCAGCGCCTTGCCGCCCGCCTGCTCGATCTCGGCGGCGGCGGTGAAGATCGTGCCGGGCAGCTTCGGATGCGGATCGGAAGTCTTGGCCGCGATGACGATGTTCGCGCCGTCCTTCGCCGCGCGAAGCGCAATCGCGAGCCCGATGCCGCGGCTGCCTCCGGTGATGAAGAGGGTTTTCCTGGTGAGCGTTCCCATAATCACTGCCCCTGCTTAGCGTTCTTGTATCATCTTTTTTATTGGTCCGCCGCGTTTCCCGTACCTGCGCGATGACGATTAGCTGGCCTTCCGTCCGTCAGCGCGCGCTTTTCTGTAGAAACGCCATAAACGCCTGTCGGGCCTCGTCCGATCGCACGCGCTCAAGAAATAGCGCACCTTCCTCCTGCATACGTGCCTTGAGCGGAGCTGGATCGCCGCGGAGCAGGCGCTTCGCGATGCGCACGGCCTCGCGCGGCTTCTTCGCGATTGCTTCGGCGGATGCACGCGCAGCGGCTTCGAGCTCTTCCGATGCGACGATGTGATTGACGATGCCCGCTTCCTTCGCCCGCTCCGAGCCGAACGGCGCGCCCGCGACGAGCAGTTCAAATGCGCGCGCGTGTCCCATGGTGCGCGGACCGAGCAGGCTCGACCCCGCCTCCGGCAGAAGGCCGAGATCGGTGAACGGCGTGTGGAACGTGGCGCGCCCGCTCGCAAAGACGAGATCGCAATGGAACATCAGCGTCGTTCCGATGCCGATGGCCGGGCCATCCACGGCTGCGAGGAGCGGCTTGTCGTGTTCGGCGAGCGCCTCGATCAGCGCATAGGCAGCCAGCATGCCGCCGCCCTGCGATGCGGCGAGGAAGTCGGCCATGTCGTTGCCGGCGCAGAAGATGCCGGGGTGGCCGAGCACGAGCGTCGCGCCGATGTCCGCGTCCTCACGCGCCGCCCTGAGGGCATCACCGAGCGCGGCATACATCGCCGCCGTGAGCGCATTTTTCTTTTCCGGACGGTTTAAGCGGACGATCTGCACCGCGCCTTCGCGTGCGACAGTCACATGCTCTGCCATCGGCCTAGCGCTCCCCAAGCACTGCGCCGCCGCGCGCTACCGTTTCATGTGCGTGGGTGACAGCATGTTTCAATCCACTTGTTTCGCCCATCAGACTTTCGGCGAAGTGCCGCGCTTCGAGGACGACAGCCTCCGCGTTGCGGCCATGGCTCTCGCCGCCGCGCGTCGCCGCAAGCGCGCCCTTGGCGAGCAGCGCGCCGCCCGCTGCGAAGCCGAACAGCCGCTGGAACGGCGTCGCGCCGGCAAGCGCGGCGGCCCGGTTCTCTGCGAGTTGCCGCGTCAGCCAGCCGCCCGTTTCTTCGAGCGCGGTGATGCTCTCCCAGAGACATTCGCCCGTGTGGCCCAGCCCGTCGTCGTTAGATGAGGCAACCTCGCGCGCGGTTTCTTTCAATCCGGCGAGGAAGTCGCGGAAGGTTTCACCACCCGCGAGCGGCAGCTTGCGCGTGACGAGGTCGATGGCCTGAATGCCGTTCGTGCCTTCGTAGATCGGCGCGATACGGGCGTCGCGATAGTGCTGCGCTGCGCCGGTCTCCTCGATGAAGCCCATGCCGCCATGCACCTGAATGCCTTCGGACGCCGTTTCGACACCGAAATCCGTCGAGACGGCTTTCGCGATGGGCGTCAGCAGCGCCGCTTCGTTCGCCGCGCGCTTCCTCTCGCTCGCGTCCGCCGCACGGTGGCTGATGTCGATGGCGACCGAGGTCGTGTAGGCGATGGCGCGGGCTGCGGAGGTTTTCGACTTCATGTTAAGCAGCATGCGCGCAACGTCCGGGTGCTCGATGATGGCGACGGACGCATCCGCGGCGCTGCCTTCGGCCGCGCCCTGCCTGCGGTCGCGTGCATAATCGAGCGCCTGCTGGAACGCGCGCTCGCCGATGCCGACACCCTGGATGCCCACGCCGAGCCGCGCCTCGTTCATCATCGTGAACATGGCCTTGAGGCCGCCATTCGGCTCGCCGACGAGCCAGCCCGTAGCGCCGCCCCGATCGCCGAAATTCATGACGCAGGTGGGGCTGCCGTGAATACCGAGCTTGTGTTCGAGTTTCGCTGCCACGACATCGTTGCGCTCGCCAAGCGAGCCGTCCGCGTTCGGGATGAACTTCGGAACGACGAATAGCGAGATACCCCTGGTGCCGAAAGGTGCGTCGGGCAGCCGCGCGAGCACGAGATGGATAATATTATCCGTCATCGGATGCTCACCATAGGTGATGAAGATCTTCGTGCCGGTGAGTTTGTAGGTGCCGTCGCCGACGGGTGTGGCGCGCGTCTTGAGAGAGCGCAGATCTGAGCCAGCCTGCGGCTCCGTGAGCTGCATCGACCCGGTCCATTCGCCCGAGATAAGCTTCGGCAAATATTGCGTCTGAAGGGCGTGCGCGCCGTGGGCGATGAGCGCGTGAACGCCCGCCTGCGTCAGAAGCGGGTTGAGGCCGAATGCCATGTTCGCGCCGTGCCACATCTCCGCGACGGCCATGCCGAGCGAGACGGGCAAGCCTTGGCCGCCGTGCTCCTTCGGCGCGGTAAAGCTGCCCCAGCCCGCCTCGACCCACTTCGCGTAGGCTTCAGTGAAACCTTCGGGCAGCACCACCTTGCCATCGACGAGTCGCGCGCCCTGCGTGTCGCCCGCGCGGTTGATCGGCGCAAGTTCCTCGTTCGCGAACCGCGCAGCCTCTTCGAGAATGGCCCGCGCCGTGTCCATGTCGAGGTCTTCGAAAAGGCCGCCATCGATCAGCCGGGAGAAGCCCGCGATGTGGTCGAGCGTGAATGCGATGTCCGCGACGGGGACGCGATAGGTCATGGCTCCTCCAGGCTGGAAAGTCGGGGTCGGCACGCCCATTCGTTTTTGCTGTTTTCCACGGGGCGCAAGATGAATACCTTAATCTGAAACGCACTCCCGTTAAACAGAATTGCTCCAGAACAAGGTAACACTGATGATCGAGAACGCCGATGGAACGGCGATCGAGAAGGCCGCGCACATCCTGCGTTCGGGCGGCCTCGTGGCCTTCCCCACGGAGACGGTTTACGGCCTCGGCGCGGACGCGACGAACGGCGTGGCGGTCGCGCGTATCTTCGAGGCGAAGGGCCGCCCGCGCTTCAATCCGCTGATCGTGCATGTCCCGGACGCGGCCGCCGCGCGGCGCTTCGCGATGTTCGACGCTGAAACCGACGCGCTGGCCGCGCGTTTCTGGCCGGGACCGTTGACGCTGGTGCTGCCGTTGAGGCCCGACGCCGAGCCGCCGCTGAGCGATCTTGTGACGGCGGGGCTCGATACGGTGGCGATTCGCGTGCCGCGTCATCCCGTGGCGCGCGCGCTCATCGAAGCGGCGGGCGTGCCCGTCGCCGCGCCGAGCGCAAACATCTCCGGACGCATCAGCCCGACGCGCGCGGCTCACGTCGCCGAAGATCTCGGCGGGCGCGTGGACATGATCCTCGACGGGGGTGCGGCGGACGCGGGCCTCGAATCGACCATCGTTGCGCTGAAGCCGCGCCCGACGCTGCTGCGGCCCGGCGCCGTCGCGCGGGAGGACGTGGAAGCCGCGCTCGGTTTGCGGCTCGCGGATCGGGGCGAGGGGGACGGCGTCACCGCGCCGGGGCAGCTCGCGAGCCATTACGCGCCGAATGCGAGCGTGCGCCTCGATGCGCGCGAGGCGCGGCCCGGGGAAACCCTCCTGGGGTTTGGCCCCGCCGCGCCGGAGAACGCGCTGAACCTCAGCCGCGCGGGCGATCTCCGTGAAGCTGCCGCGAACCTTTTCGCCTGCCTGCGCGCACTCGACGCCGAGAAGCCCGGGCGCATCGCAGTCATGCCGATCCCCGAAGCGGGGCTAGGAGAGGCGATCAACGATCGTCTTCGGCGCGCCGCCGCCCCTAAACCCACAACCAGGCCGGGTGATTAGAATATCGTCATCCGATAACGGGGCTATTGAGAAATATTTTTTGGAAGTTGGGGGTGTCGCCTCTCAAAAGAACCTGTCGCCTCCGCTCAAGGCCGCCCCAAAAGAGGCCCTAAAAAAGCTCTAGCGATATTAAAGTGTTAGCGAAAACGACCGGACGAAATGCCCTCCGAGCCATCCCCCAAAAACATCTGCGGCAAATATTTTGGGGCCGAATGCAATTTTTCTCTTGAATTGGGGGGCAATGCGATGCAAATACCCCCCCTGTTCACATCTGGACATCTACTGGTTGGGGAGGACGCCATCATGGCATTCCATGACGCCCTCTTCCAATTGGGGATGGACTTGGATCGAGGTTCAAGCACCGCCCAAACGGAAGAAAAGCATGCCCTTGTCGTCACGCATACGGACGGCGAGGATCGTAAAGACTATTTCTGTGAGCGCAACGGCGTGAGATTCGCCGGAACGCACCTCTTGGTCGACGTGCTGAATGGCACTCGGCTGGACGATATCGACCACATCGAACAAACCTTCAGGCGGTGCATCGAGGTGTCGGGAGCTACGCTCCTGCATATCCACCTGCATCATTTCACGCCCAATGGTGGCGTGTCTGGGGTGGCGGTGCTGTCCGAATCGCATATTTCGATCCACAGCTGGCCGGAATACGGCTATGCGGCACTTGATCTTTTCATGTGCGGCCATGCCAAGCCCCATCTGGCGATCGAAGTGCTTCGGGAAGCGTTCGAACCGGACGAGATCATCGTCAAGGAGATCCTGCGCGGCCAGGAAGCTGCCACGCAGATGAAACTCGCCGCGTAAGCGCGGCCGCGGAGCCTCGCCTCGTGCGAGGCAATTCCGCTTCCAGGCGCCCCGCACGACGGGGCGTTTCCTTTTTTCGCAACGAACCGTTGCCACACATCTGTGACCGCGCTTTTCCGGCGCGGTCCACAAGTCGATGCGTCGCGCCAGTTGTAGCGCGCGCATCGCCAGTCTATTTTCCAGAGCAAATGAGGGGCGGGAGCGATCGTCGATGCCTGAGACTTTGCTTTATCTGGAAGACTTCCACATCGGAAGGCGGTTCGCCGCAGGGCCAATCCCGGTGTCCGAGGAGGCGATCATCGCCTTCGCGAAAGAATTCGATCCGCAGCCGTTCCACACGGACCCGGAAGCGGCGAAGCATAGCATTTTCAAGGGTCTGGCCGCCAGCGGATGGCATACGCTCGGCCTGACCATGCGCCTGCTGGTCGAGAATGGTCCGGCGATGGCGGGCGGCTGGGTCGGCTTCGGCGCGGAGGTTTCGTGGACGAGGCCGGTGCGCCCGGGCGACGAACTGTCCGTTGAATGCGAGGTGATCGACGTCACGCCCTCGGCTTCGAAGCCGAACCAGGCGATCATCACCTTCCGCATGGAAACGACAAACCAGAAAAGTGAAACCGTTCAGGTTCTGACGACCAAGAACCTGGCTTTCAAGCGCGGGTACGCGCCGGGAGACAAGACATGACGCGCTGGGTCGAAGAAACGCTGCATCCGAATTTTCGCTGTGCGCTCAAGGCGGATCGCGTGCTGTACGAGAACCAGACAGAGCACCAGCATCTCATCATCTTCGACAACGAGACCTTCGGGCGCGTCATGATGCTCGACGGCGTGGTGCAACTCAGCACGACGGATGAGTTCATTTATCACGAGATGATGTCCCATGTGCCGCTGTTCTCGCTCGGCGCGGAGCGTGCGAAGCGCGTGCTCATCATTGGCGGCGGCGACGGCGGCGTCATGCGCGAGGTGCTGAAGCACAAGAGCGTGGAGCGCTGCGTGCTGGTCGACATCGACCGCACTGTGGTCGACCTGTCGAAGGAGCACCTGCCCGAAGTGTCGCAAGGCGCGTTCGACGATCCGCGCGCGGAGGTGATCATCGCCGACGGCGTGAAGTATGTGGCGGAAACGGACGAGCGCTTCGACGCCATCATCGTCGACTCGACCGAGCCGGTCGGCCCTGCGGCCGTGCTGTTCACGCGCGGGTTTTTCGAGGGCTGTGCGCGGGCGCTGAACAAGCCGGGCGTGCTCATCACGCAGAACGGCCTGCCATTCATGCACCCGGACCATCTGCGCGGCACGATGGAACTGTTCAGCACGATCTTCGCCGACCGTGCGACCTATCTCGTGGACCAGCCGACCTATTTCGGCGGGCCGTTCGCGCTGGCCTGGGCTTCGAACGACACGAGCCTGCGCGACACGCCGCTGGACGAGATCGCGAAGCGGCACGCGGCTTCGGGGATCCCCACGCGATACTACACGCCCGACGTTCACAAGGCGGCGTTTGCGCTTCCGGGGTATGTGGCGAAGCTTTCGGTGTAAGGTATTCCTACGCGCGGCGGTTCTCGTAACGGGAACCGTCAAGAGCGCGTGCTGGAGCGTCCGTCGCTGATGGAATAAAAGCGCGCCCTTCCTCGTTGAACATGCCACAGCGTCGTCTGCTTTGGCGGGTCAGGACTTGGAATCGGATTCGAACAGGTTGCGCGCAAACCTGTTCGGTCTATGCCCGACAGCGTCGGCACCGGGGCATGATGAGCCCCCTGCGGATGCGGATCAAATGACATCCACCCCGCCACGCCTTTTCGCGATGTACCGGCACCGCCAACCTTGGCAACGAGCGCTCGCAGCCGCGACAACAGGAGTGTCGCGCGTCCTGGCGAACGCGCCCACGCCTTAGCCGCACAAATTTACCGCGCCTTCACCAGCCGGATCAGCACGTCGATACGAGCGACTTTCATGCCTTCCGGCAACTTCGGCACCGTCACCGTCACTTCGTTCTCGGGCTCAAGGTCGACAAGGCGGCCTTCTTCCTCAAAATAGAAGTGCTGATGATCCGAGATCTTGGTGTGGAAGTAGTTTTTCGAGCCCTCGATCGCGACTTCACGCAGCAGCCCACATTCGGTGAGTTGCTTCAGCGTGTTGTAGACGGTGGCGAGCGACACGGCCATCTTGTTGGAGACGGCTTCGGCGTGAAGTTCCTCCGCCGTTACGTGGCGGTCTTTTTCCTTGAACAGGAGCTTGGCGAGATCGATCCGCTGCCGCGTCGGGCGCAGGCCCGCATCGCGAAGCTTCGCTTCGACCCGGCATGTCGCTTCCCTGCTGTCCGTAACCCGAACTTCTTCCGGCAGATACACAGCACCCTCCCCTATCGAACCCCGGCGCCAAGCCCAGCTTGCGCCATCTCGCCCATCGTCGCAGCGAAGCCAGAGGCTTCACGCGCTTTTTCCACTATCGCGGGCAGTTTGGCAAGAACACGCCCCAAATCCTCGTCCGTGCTGGTATGCGCGAACGAGAAGCGGATCGCCCCCAAAGCGGCGGCGTAAGGCACCTTCATGGCCCGCAGAACATGAGATGGCTCTGTTGAACCCGCAGCACAAGCGGAACCGGAGGACGCTGCAATACCAGCCTTATCCAGTTCCAGCAGGATCACTTCACCCTCGGCGCGGTCAAACACGATATTCGATGTATTCGGAAGCCGGTTCTCGATGTCGCCGGCAACGAACGCATCATCTATGCGACCAAGTGTCGCAATCTCGAAAGCGTCGCGAATCTGTCGCACGCGCTCGCAGCCGCCGCCTTGCAGGCGCTTCAGCGCGAGTTCGGCGGCCTTGCCGAGCCCGACGATGCCGGGCGCATTCTCGGTGCCCGCGCGCCGTCCGCGCTCCTGTTTGCCGCCGCGAACGAGTTGATGGAAGGCCACGCCCTTCTTTATATAAAGCGCGCCGATCCCTTTCGGGCCGTGAAACTTGTGCGACGAAAGCGACAGCATGTCGACATCGGCGGCCTTGACGTCGATCGGGATGCGCCCGACAGCCTGAACCGCGTCGGTGTGGAACAGCGCGCCTGCCTCATGCGCAAGTCGCGCAAGCTCCGCCACGGGGAAGATCGTGCCGGTTTCGTTGTTTGCCCACATGATCGAGGCGATGGCGGTCTTCGGTCCGAGCGCGGCGCGATAGGCGTCGATGTCGAGACGCCCCTTGCCGTCAACGCCGATGACATGCACCGTGACGCCGCGATGGCGCTGGAGATGCTGCACGAGCGCGAGGATCGCCGGGTGCTCCACGGCGGATGTCACGATCTCGTTGCGGCCGGTCTGAATTTCGAGCGCCGACAGAAGCGCCGTGTTGTCCGACTCGGTGCCGCCCGAGGTGAAGACGATCTCGTGGCTTTGCGCCGCACCGATCAGCGCCCGCACCTGATCGCGCGCCCGATGGATGGCCGCACCCACTTCCTTGCCGAAGCCGTGGATCGACGAAGCGTTGCCGAAATGCTGGGTGAAGAAAGGAAGCATCTCCGCCAGCACGGCCGGATCGAGCCGCGTGGTGGCGTTGTTGTCCAGATAGACCGGATGCATTTGCCCCTTCTTTCTAAAGCTAGTGGCCGCCCATCGCGGGGATGAGCCGCACAGGATAGCCGAGCTTCGCGATGATCTTGGCCTGAATGCCGTGCACAGTGACCGACGCAAGCTGACAGCCGACGCAAGCGCCCGTCATCCGGACCTTCACGATGTTGCCCTCGACCTCAAGCAGTTCGCAATCGCCGCCGTCGCGCTTCAGATGCGGACGCAGTTCTTCGATGGTTTCGCGAATGAGGCGCAGTTTCGTTTCTTCGGCCGTTTCGACCGGAGCGCCGCATGCAATAGTTTCGGCGCGTTCCATGACTTCGAACATTGATTAATTCCTTTTGTCAGCCGAACGATTTACCGCAAGAACAGCTCGCCGTCGCTTGCGGATTATCGAAGGTGAAGCCCGAGCTTTGCAGGCCGATCACGAAATCCACGGTGGTGCCTTCGAGCATCTGGACGCTGTCGCGATCCACAAAGACTTTAACGCCGCGCTCTTCGACGACGATGTCTTCGGGGTTCGGGTCGGCTACGAGACCCATCAGGTATTTGAAGCCCGCGCATCCCCCCGCGTCCACGGCGAGGCGCAACCCTTCGATGGGCGTGTCCGCGCCCTTTATGGCGGTGCGAACGGCGTTTGCTGCGGCTTCCGTTAGGTAGATCATGCGGCGGAGCCTTTCTGCTGTAACCTGCATTCGCTCAAGGCAAAGCAACGCTCGTGCCAATGCGGCAAGTGCCTGCGATCCTTGATAAATGTCAAATCTGGAATGGATCGAAGATCCCTTTTGTCGCATTTCCGACACGTCGGAAGCGGAACGGAGGGTGCGGTTCAACAGGTTGCCTCGCACGGGCGTCGATAGAGCGAGGTCGCACGCAACGTCGCATGCTGCGCGCGAGCCTCACAAGCATTTGTCTTCCGTGTGCCAGCGCTTGAGGCCAAGAATGCGCCTCGCCGGGCGTGTTTTCCATGCGCGATTTCACATCGTCGCAGGCGACAACATCATGTTACATTCGGTCGAAACGCGGCGATTCATTGCCCCCGGAATGAGCGGCCGCGCTACCGAATGCCACAAGAAGAATGGCGGCGAACCGCCATCGTCTTTCGGAAACGTCCATGCGGCGAGATGACTTTTCGGCTTTTCCGCCCCAGCCCCACGGGTTTGTTCCGTGATATTCGGCTGCGGAGCGGCTAAGCTTGGCCGGAACCATTGACTGAGGTTGACAGCATGACCAAAGAAGCACCGAGCATCGTCTGGACCAAGACCGATGAATCCCCGGCGCTAGCGAGCTATTCGCTCCTGCCCATCGTTCAGGCGTTCACGAAGACAGCCGGTGTTTCGGTCGTCGAGAAGGACATCTCGCTTGCCGGCCGCATTATCGCGACCTTCGCGGATACGCTCACGCCGGAACAGCGCCAGCCGGACGCGCTCGCCGAGCTCGGCGCGCTCGCCAAGAGGCCCGAGGCGAACATCATCAAGCTGCCGAACATCTCGGCCTCGCTGCCGCAGCTCAAGGCCGCGATCAAGGAGCTTCAGGGGCAGGGCTACGATCTGCCCGATTACCCCGAAGAGCCGCAGACCGACGCCGAGCGGGAAATCAAGGCGCGTTACGCGAAGGTGCTCGGCTCGGCCGTGAACCCGGTGCTGCGCGAAGGCAATTCGGATCGCCGCTCCGCTCCGTCGGTGAAGCAATACGCGAAGAACCATCCGCACAAGATGGGCGCGTGGAAGGCCAGCTCGAAGACGAACGTCGCGCATATGGCGGGCGGCGACTTCTACGGCAGCGAGAAGTCCATCACCATGACCGCCGATGGCTCCTTCATGATCGAGTTCTTCGGCGAGGACGGGCACACGCATGTCTTGAAGAAGAAGGTGCGCTACAAGGCGGGTGAGATCATCGACGCCGCCTTCATCAGCCGCGACGCGTTGCGCGCGTTCTACGCGGATGCAATCGAGGCCGCGAAGGCCGAGGGCGTGCTGCTCTCGCTGCACCTCAAGGCGACGATGATGAAGGTGTCCGATCCGATCATGTTCGGCCACGCGGTGTCGGTCTATTTCAAGGACGTGTTCGAGAAGCATGCCGAAACCTTCAAGGACATCGGCGTCAACCCGAACAACGGCCTCGGCGACCTTTACGCCAAGCTTGGCAAGCTCCCCGAAGACAAGCGCGCCCAGATCGAGGCCGACATCAAGGCCGTCTATGCGAAGCGCCCGCCCCTTGCGATGGTGAACTCAGACAAGGGCATCACCAATCTGCATGTGCCGAGTGACGTTATCGTGGACGCGTCCATGCCCGCGATGATCCGTGAAGGCGGCAAGATGTGGGACGTGGAAGGCAAGACCGCCGACACGCTCGCGATGATCCCCGATCGCTGTTACGCGACGATCTATCAGGTGATGATCGACGACTGTAAAGAGCACGGCCAGTTCGATCCGAAGACCATGGGCAGCGTGTCGAATATCGGCCTCATGGCGCAGCAGGCCGAGGAATACGGCAGCCACGACAAGACGTTCGAGATCGTGGAAGGCCACGGCAAGGTGCGCGCCATCGACGAGGACGGCAACGTCATCCTCGAACAGGAAGTGCAGCACGGCGACATCTTCCGCATGTGTCAGGCGAAGGACGCGCCCATCCAGGACTGGGTGAAGCTCGCCGTAAACCGCGCCCGCGCGAGCGGCCTGCCCGCAATTTTCTGGCTCGACCCGAAGCGCGGCCATGATGCGGAGGTCATCGCGAAGGTGCAGCATTACCTCAAGGACCACAACACGGGCGGCCTCGACATCCGTATCCTGTCGCCCGACGACGCGATGCGCTTCACGCTCGCCCGCATCCGCAAGGGCGAGGACACGATTTCCGTCACCGGCAACGTGCTGCGCGACTACCTCACAGACCTGTTCCCGATCCTCGAACTCGGCACGAGCGCGAAGATGCTCTCCATCGTGCCGCTGATGGACGGCGGCGGCCTGTTCGAGACCGGCGCGGGCGGCTCGGCTCCGCGCCACATCCAGCAGTTCCAGGAAGACGGCTATCTGCGCTGGGATTCGCTCGGCGAATATCTCGCGCTCGGCGTCTCGCTCGAACATCTCGGCCAGACATATAGAAACGAAAAGGCGGAGGTGCTGGCGGAAACGCTCGATCAGGCCACCGCGAAGGTGCTTGAGAACGACAAGGGCCCGGCGCGCAGGATCGGCGGCATCGACAATCGCGGCAGCCACTTCTACCTCGCGATGTATTGGGCGCAGGCGCTGGCTGCGCAGACGAAAGACGCGGCGCTGCAAGTGCTGTTCGCGCCGCTGGCGAAGACGCTGACAGAGAACGAAGCGCAGATCGTGGCCGAACTCGCCGCGGCGCAGGGACACCCCGTGGAAATCGGCGGCTATTACCGACCGGACTTCGCGAAGGCCTCCGCCGCCATGCGGCCAAGCGCGACACTCAACGCAGCGCTGGAGAGTCTCCGTTAAGAAGCGGCACCACGAAACTGCGCAGTCCGTCTGTTTTCACGCGAGTTTCAGGGAAGGCGAGGTTCGGCTTCCCTGAAACAATTCCAGTGTTGCTTGCCTCGTGACGCCGCTTGGCTCACAAAGACAATGCGCCGCCGCCGACCTCCAAGGACTACACCATGCTTGAAGCTTACCGTGCCCACGCCGCCGAACGCGCCGCGCTCGGCATTCCCGCGCTGCCGCTCAGTCGCCAGCAGACGGAAGACCTCGTCGCGCTGTTGCGCAACCCGCCTACGGGCGAGGAGGTGTTTCTCCTCGATCTCATCACGTACCGCGTCCCGGCGGGCGTGGACGACGCGGCGAAGGTGAAGGCGGCGTTTCTCTCCGCCGTCGCGACGGGCGACGAAGCGAACGCGCTCATTTCGCGGGCGCGGGCCACGGAGCTTCTCGGAACCATGCTCGGCGGCTTCAACGTCAAGCCGCTGATCGAACTTCTCGACGATGCCGAAGTCGGCGCGGTCGCCGCCGACGCGCTGAAAAAAACGCTTCTCGTGTTCGACTATTTCCACGACGTGAAGGAGCGGGCCGAGCGCGGCAACGCCAACGCGAAGGCCATCATGCAAAGCTGGGCCGACGCGGAGTGGTTCACTTCGCGTCCCGAAGTGCCCGCCTCGCTCACCGTCACCGTGTTCAAGGTGAACGGCGAAACCAACACGGACGACCTTTCGCCCGCGCCTGACGCATCGACGCGCCCCGACATCCCGCTGCATGCGCTCGCCATGCTGAAGAACCCGCGTCCCGGCATCGAGCCGGACGAACCCGGCGCGCGCGGCCCGGTAAAGCAGCTCGAAGCGCTGGTCGCGAAGGGTTACCCCGTCGCGTATGTCGGCGATGTGGTCGGCACCGGCTCCTCGCGCAAATCGGCGACGAACTCGGTTCTCTGGTTCACGGGCGAGGACATCCCCTACGTGCCGAACAAGCGCTTTGGCGGCGTCTGCCTCGGCTCCAAGATCGCGCCGATCTTCTACAACACGATGGAAGACGCGGGCGCGCTGCCGATCGAACTCGACGCCTCGAAGATGGACATGGGCGACGTAGTCGAGCTTCGCCCGTATGAAGGCAAGGCACTGAAGAACGGCGAAGTCATCGCGGAATTCAAGGTGAAGTCCGAGGTGATCTTCGACGAGGTGCGCGCGGGCGGCCGCATCCCGCTCATCATCGGGCGCGGGCTGACCGCGAAGGCGCGCGAAGCGCTGGGGCTTCCGGCCTCGACGCTGTTCCGCCTGCCCGCCGTGCCGCACGACACCGGCAAGGGCTACACGCTCGCGCAGAAGATCGTCGGCCGCGCCTGCGGTTTGCCGGAAGGCACCGGCATTCGTCCCGGCACCTATTGCGAGCCGAAGATGACAACCGTCGGCAGCCAGGACACCACCGGCCCGATGACGCGCGACGAGTTGAAGGATCTCGCCTGCCTCGGCTTCTCCGCCGATCTCGTGATGCAGTCCTTCTGCCACACGGCGGCCTATCCGAAGCCGGTCGATGTGACGACGCATCGCGACCTGCCGGGCTTCATCGCCACGCGCGGCGGCGTGTCCTTGCGCCCCGGCGACGGCGTCATCCATTCGTGGCTGAACCGCCTGCTGCTGCCTGACACGGTCGGCACTGGCGGCGATAGCCACACGCGCTTCCCCATCGGCATCTCGTTCCCGGCGGGCTCGGGCCTCGTCGCCTTTGCGGCGGCGACCGGCGTCATGCCGCTCGACATGCCGGAAAGCGTGCTCGTGCGCTTCAAGGGCGAGTTGCAGCCCGGCATCACCCTGCGCGACCTCGTGAACGCGATCCCGCTGGCGGCGATCAAAGCCGGCGCTCTCACCGTCGAGAAAAAGGGCAAGAAGAACGTCTTCAACGGCCGCATCCTCGAAATCGAGGGGCTGCCGGACCTCAAGGTGGAGCAGGCGTTCGAACTCTCCGACGCATCGGCTGAGCGCTCGGCGGCGGCGTGTACCGTGCGGCTCAGCAAGGAGCCGATCATCGAATATATGCGCTCGAACATCGCGCTCATGCGGTGGATGATCGCGAACGGCTATGAGGACGCGCGCAGCCTCGCTCGCCGCATCGGCGCGATGGAAGCGTGGATCGCCGCGCCGAGCCTGATCGAGCCGGACGCCGACGCCGACTATGCCGCCGTGTTCGAGATCGACCTCGCCGACATCAAGGAGCCGATCCTCGCCTGCCCGAACGACCCGGACGACGTGAAGACCCTGTCCGAAGTGGCGGGCGACAAGATCGACGAGGTGTTCATCGGCTCTTGCATGACGAACATCGGCCACTTCCGCGCGGCGGGCAAGATCCTCGCGGGCAAGTCCGACATCCCGACGCGGCTGTGGATCGCGCCGCCGACCAAGATGGACGCGCGCATCCTGACGGAAGAGGGCTATTACTCGGTGCTCGGCAAGTCGGGCGCGCGGATGGAAATGCCCGGCTGCTCGCTCTGCATGGGCAATCAGGCGCAGATCCGCAAAGGCTCGACGGCGCTTTCGACCTCGACGCGCAACTTCCCGAACCGGCTCGGCATCGACACGCGCGTTTATCTCTCGTCGGCCGAACTGGCGGCAGTCGGGGCGCTGCTCGGCCGCATCCCGACCATGGCGGAATATATGGAGCACGTCGAAGCCGTGAACAAAGCCTCGGGCGACGTATACCGCTACATGAATTTCGACCAGATCCCGGAATTCGCGGACGCGGCGGCCTGACGGCGCTCCGCCTCATGCCACTGAAAAGCCCCGCATCGCGGGGCTTTTTTTCGCAATCTCAGTAAGTGATTTAACGCGTCAGCCGCGCCACCAGCGCGGGCGGAAGCCGTAGCACGCGCCCCGACAGCGACAGCAGCACGCATTGCACCTCAAGCTCGAACACGCGCTCGCCGCCGCGCAGGATATGCTGCGTGAGGGTGATCGTCGCCTTGGTGAACGTGCCATAGTCCGTGTGAACCTCAAGCTCCTCGTCGATGCGGGCGGCGCGCAGAAATTCGGCCTTGAGGCGACGCACGGCGAACACCGAGGGCTCGCCCGTCAGCGATCCATCCGCCAGCTTGTTATGGTGCACGCCGAGAAGGCGCAGGAAGTCGGAGCGCCCACGTTCGCACCAGCGCAGATAAGTCGCGTGGTAGCAGCTGCCGGAGAAATCGGTGTCCTCGAAATAGACGCGCACCGGCAGAACGTGACCGGCTTCGCCGACGCGGCCTGAGAGATCGGGCCAGTTTGTGCCTTGTCGCGGAGCTTCGGTCATGCGGCCCCCCGGATTGCAAACGCCGCGCACGCCGCCGCCCCTACGTCTGTCCGAAATCCGTACACTGCCGTCTCCGCCGCCGAACGGGCCTTCCGCCCGCTACGCGCCACCTCCACAAAAAGTAAGGCGGGTCCATGGCAGAACCCGCCTTGCGACAAAATTTAGCTCGAACTTGGCTTCAGGCTGCGCTTCTGTTGATCCCGCCCATCGCCATCTTGTTCAGAAGAGCATCCGTTTCCTTCTCCTCTTTCAGCGTCTGCTGGAGAAGCTTCGCGGCCTCGGGCATGCCGAGCTGCGTGGCCCACGCACACAAGGTGCCGTATCGCGCGATCTCGTAATGCTCGACAGCCTGCGCGGCGGCAATCAGCCCGGCATCCATTACTTCGCCCGGCTCCGTTTCGCTCATGACTTCCTTGCCTTCTTCGACAAGCCCTTCAATGGCCTCGCAGGTCCTGCCGCGGGCCGACTTGTCGAGCATTTCGAACACCTGTTGCAGGCGCTCGACCTGGCCTTCCGTCTGATCGACGTGAAGCTGGAAAGCCTTCTTGAGTTCGGGCGTGGTGGCGTGTTTTGCCATTTTGGGAAGCGCTTTCAGGATTTGCTTTTCGCCGTGATAGATGTCCTGGAGCGTTGCATAGAACAATTCGTTGAGATTTTTTGCAGTTGGCATGACGGGTTTCCTTCCTTTTGCTCGTGGGCTACGCCGTAGAAGAGAGGGCGCAAGGCCCTCTCCCAAAGTCGATGTTAGCGGTTGGTGCTGCCGCCCATCATGCCTCCGCTGCCCGAGCCATGGCGCTGGAAGCTCGGCGCATTGCTGAGGTCGTCCTTGGTCATGTTGATGGTGACGCGGTCGGGTGTGATGCCGCCGTCCCGCTTGAGATGATTGTAGTCCACCGCAACGTTCTTCTCGCCGAGGCCGAGGAAGCCCCCGACGCCAACCACGACGGCGGCAATGCGACCGTCCTTGTCGATCACGAGGTCGTTCAAGTTGCCGATGGACTCGCCACTGGAATTATAGACATTCTTGTTCCACAGATTGGCGACAAGCCATTGATCGGGGCCTTGCGTCTGACGGAAGCGCTCGGACGAGCCCATGCGAGCGCTATCTCGCATCTGGCCCTCTGTGCCCATCTGGCTCTGTGTGCCCTGTGTCCCCATCTGGCCCTGCGTCGTCTGAGCCGTTCGATCGCGGCTGGCGCGGTTCGATTCCTCCGCTCGCATCGCGCCGGGATCGCCGGGACCGCGCGTTCCGAGGCTGGACCCCGCGTTGCCGGGGGGCGAAGATTGCTGCACTTGCGGGGTAGCCTGCTGAGCCTGAGCCGCCGTCGCGAGCAACAGCACTGCCGCCGCCGTGGAAATACACTTCATGGTCGGGTTCTCCGTTTTGATGTGATGGTCCCTCACAAACGCTCAAGAGGCCGTGAAGTTCCTGTGTCCGAAACAGGAACGGGGCCTCCTGCTCTGTGTTCTACTCGCGTTTCCAACAACAGGAGAAAGACAATGAAGGGAGTTATGCTTTGGGCAATAGGGATGCCGATTCCGCTTATCATACTTGGCTATATCTTCGGCTGGCTTTAAGCTTCTTGAGCGTGGCCTTATGCTTTCGACGTTTTTATCTATATTTGCATAGGAACTCGGACGCATTCGCGCTCAATCCCTTTGATAAAGTGGTTTTTCGGTGTCAACGCGCGGTGATTTCTTGCTAAGAAGCGTGCATGAACGTTCTTCTCATCGGCGGCGGTGGCCGCGAACATGCGCTCGCCTGGAAGCTCACGCAGAGCCCGGCGCTTGGCACCTTTTATTGCTCGCCCGGCAATGCAGGGATCGCGCAAATTGCGGCCCCCGGCCCGACCAGCCCTGACGATTTCGCGCAGGTGGCCGAATTCTGCCGCGAGGCGGCAATCGACCTCGTGGTTGTCGGCCCGGAAGCGCCTCTCGTGGCAGGCCTCGCGGATTATCTCCGCGCCGCCGGGTTTGCGGTTTTCGGGCCATCGGCCGCCGCCGCGCAACTTGAGGCGTCGAAGTCCTTCACGAAGGCCGTCTGCGACGAGCGCGTCATTCCCACCGCCGCCTACGGCCATTTCGTGAGCCGCGAGGAAGCGATGGCCTACGCGCGCGAGAAGGGTGCGCCGCTCGTCGTGAAAGCCGACGGGTTGGCGGCCGGCAAGGGCGTGACCGTGTGCGAGACGCTTGCCGAGGCTGAAGCCGCCGTCGCGTCCTGTTTCGATGGCGCGTTCGGCGAGGGCGGTTCCTCCGTCGTGATCGAGGAAAAGCTCATCGGCGAGGAAGCGAGCTTCTTTGCCATCTGCGACGGTACGCGAGCCGTGCCGTTCGGCAGCGGCAAGGACCACAAGCGCGCGTTCGATGGCGACGAGGGCCCGAATACCGGCGGCATGGGCGTCATTTCGCCCGCGCCGCAGATGACGCCCGCGCTTGCCGATCGCGTCATGCGCGAAATCGTGACGCCGACGCTCGACGCCATGGCCGCGCGCGGAACGCCGTTTCAGGGCGTGCTCTATGCGGGGCTGATGATTACCGCCGATGGTCCGAAACTCATCGAATACAATGTGCGCTTCGGCGACCCTGAATGTCAGGTGCTGATGCTTCGCCTGAAGTCCGACCTTCTGCCGATCCTATACGCGGCAGCCAAAGGCGATCTTTCTGGCGTGGCGCCCGAGTGGAGCGACGAAACCGCGATCACTGTGGTGCTGGCGGCGGAAGGCTATCCCGGCGATTACGAGAAGGGCAGCGTCATTCGCGGGCTGGACGCAGCGGGTGCGCTTCCGGGCGTTACCGTGTTCCACGCCGGAACGAAGCGCAGCGAGGACGGGGCGGTTCTGGCCAATGGCGGGCGCGTGCTGAATGTGAGCGCGCTGGGCCGCGATGCGACGGAGGCACGCGCGCGCGCCTATGCGGCGGCGGCGGCCATCAACTGGCCGGAGGGGTTCTATCGCCGCGACATCGGGCTCCGCTAGGCCTGTTAAATTCCATCGAGATGTTCAAGGCCCTTCCCTGGGGCGAGGAGGCCTAATGCCAGCTATGGTGAGCTTTACGATGGCGCGCAAAGCCTGCGCCCAGCAAGTCGTCAGGCGTGACCAACCGTGTCGCCTTTGGCCAAGTGGATGATCTTCTCGTAAAGGGAGATCGTTTTGCGCGCATTTTGCCTGAAACGCGCAGCCTGCAACTCATCGCCGCCATATAGCTCGCTCTGATTCATTTCCGCCAGCGCGTCGAGCAGCGCGGCCTGACGCCGTTTGCACTCTTCTATGAAGTCCATGTCTCGTGCCTTCCCAACCAAGGCCTAGGGAAGCCCGAAATTAATGTCGCGTCAACCAGGAATAGAAAAAAGTTGTACTTTGCCCGCATGCGTTGACTGAGCAGGCGCGCCTCGCATACTCGCTCTTCTCCGCATCTCGCTCTGGTTTTCGCTTCATCTCCGACGAAAGTGCGCCGCGTTTTGCCAATTCCGGTCATCGGAGCGCCGCATCCCATCGCCTCAGCCGCGCGGGGAACCGAATGTCGGTCCGCGTGATGTTCCGTGAACAGTCCACAATCGGGATCAAGCGCATGCCTGTAATCACAACCAAAGACGGCATCGAGATTTTTTACAAGGATCAGGGTTCCGGTCAGCCCATCGTTTTCAGCCACGGCTGGCCGCTTTCGGCCGACGACTGGGAGGCGCAGTTGCTCTTCTTTCTGGGCAAGGGCTTCCGCGTGGTCGCTCATGACCGGCGCGGCCACGGCCGATCCACTCAGACGAGTGAGGGGCACGACATGGATCATTACGCCGACGATCTCGCGACGCTGACCGAGCACCTCGATCTGAAGGATGCCATTCATGTCGGGCACTCCACCGGCGGCGGCGAGGTGGTTCGCTACCTCGCGCGCCACGGCGAAAGCCGGGCGTCGAAAGCCGCGCTCATCAGCGCCGTGCCGCCGCTCATGGTGAAGACGGAAGCCAATCCGGGCGGCCTGCCGAAGGAGGTTTTCGACGGCTTTCAGGCGCAGATCGCCGCCAATCGCGCGCAGTTTTATCATGATGTCCCGGCGGGACCGTTCTATGGCTACAATCGACCGGGCGCAAAGCCGTCGCAGGGTGTGATCTGGAACTGGTGGCGGCAAGGCATGATGGGCGGCTCGAAGGCGCATTCTGACGGAGTCGTCGCGTTTTCGCAGACCGATTTCACCGAGGATCTGAAAAAGATCACGGTGCCGGTTCTGGTGATGCACAGCGAGGACGACCAGATTGTGCCCTATGCCGACGCTGGTCCGCTCTCCGCGAAACTGCTCAGGAACGGCACGCTGAAAACCTATAAAGGCTTCCCGCACGGCATGCCCACGACCGAGGCTGAAACCGTCAACGCCGATCTTCTCGCCTTCATCAAGGGCTAGGGCTGGCCCGCGGTGACGCGAGCGGCTATGAGGCCGCTCGCCTTGAGGAAAGCCGCCTCCCGCTACAACCCAAGCTTTGCCATATCCAGCGCAATCGCCTCACCATAAGGGACCGGCTGCGCGAAATGCGTCAGCAGCGGCATGCCTTCGGCGAGCGCGCGCAGGACGCGGATCGGCCCAGCGTGGGTGATGGCCAGAAC
This sequence comes from Rhodomicrobium udaipurense JA643, assembly GCF_000636015.1. Taxonomy (GTDB): domain Bacteria; phylum Pseudomonadota; class Alphaproteobacteria; order Rhizobiales; family Rhodomicrobiaceae; genus Rhodomicrobium; species Rhodomicrobium udaipurense. The sequence goes on along the minus strand of NZ_JFZJ01000005.1, from coordinate 19,228 downwards.
TGCGGGCGCCGGGCGTCCGCCGCTTTCGTCTGAGGCTTCGCGCTCGGCGGCGGCGTAATCGCGCGACACATCGGCGAGCCAATCCGACAGCCGCGCGGCCATGGCAGCCAGAGCCTCGCCGCCGGGCGGGGTGGTATAGGGCAGGCCGTTCGCCCATGCGTTGAAGTCGGATTGCGCGATGGCGTCCCAGCGCACGCCCTCCCATGCGCCGAAGTCGAGTTCCTGAAGGCGCGGCTCGATACGCGCCGCCGGATCGAGCCGTAGCGCGAGATCGCGACAGCGCCTCGCGGGGCTTGTGTAGACCACCGCGCCGCTGGCATACGGCATAAGGCACGCCAACGCAGCGTCCACCTCGCGTACATCGCAATCGAGATCGAGCCGCCCATAACACACGCCTGCCTCGACGACGGGCTTCGGATGCCGCGCGAGGATCAGACGCATGCGGCCAGCGCCAGCAGGAACGCCAGTTCGAAACTCTGCTCGAACGCGCCGAGCACATCGCCCGTGTAGCCGCCGATCAGCCGCTTCGCGCGCCAGCCCATGAACAGCACGGCGGCGACACCCGCCGCCAGCCCCGCGAGCGCGAGCGGCAGCGGCAGCAGCGCTAGCGGCGCGAGCCCGAATATGGCGGCGACGGTGAGCCCGCGCGCGGTGACGCTATGCCCGGCAGGCTTCATCTTCCCCGCCTCCACCGGCTTCGCGTAGGGCAGCACCGGCATCGCCGCAATCACCGCGAGCCGCCCGCCCGCGTGAATCGCCACGAGCGCGGCAGCGGCCACCGGCACCGGCAGCGCGGCCAGCGCGAACACCTTAACGCCAAGGTTCAACACTGTCGCCACCACGCCGAACGTGCCGAGGCGGCTGTCGGTCATGATCGCGAGGCGCTTTTCCTTCGTCGAGCCGCCCATCGCGTCGAAGAAGTCGGCGAAGCCGTCCTCATGGAATGCGCCCGTCGCCGCGACGCCCGCAGCGACCGCCAGCAGCGCAGGCAGCGGCCCGCTCCACACGAGCGACGCGGCCAGCAATACCGCCGCCGAAATGCCGCCAACCACCACGCCCGCCAGTGGAAAATATTTCACGCTGCGGTCGAGCCACGCGTGGTCGAAGGCGAACAGCCCCGGCACCGGCAACCGCGTGAGAAATTGCACGGCGCTCAGGAACAGGCAAAACTCCGTGCGGACGAAGGCGATCATTTCGTGCGCGGCCTCATCTGGAGGGCGTCGGGTGCGGCCCCGGCAGATCGGCCATGGTGTCGAGCATCGCCTGCGCCATGCGTAGCATCGGCACGACAAGCACCGCGCCCGTGCCCTCTCCAAGCCGCATGCCGAAGCTGAAGAACGGCTCCGCGTTCAGCCATTGCATAAGCGCGACGTGGCCCGGCTCGGCCGACTGGTGCGAGAACAGCAGATAATCGCGCAAGTTCGGGTCGATGGCGACAGCGGCGCAGGCGGCGGCGGTGGCGATGAAACCGTCGACGATCACGACCTGCCGCGCATGCGCCGCGCCGAACATCGCGCCCGCCATCATGGCGATCTCGTAGCCGCCGAACTCGCGCAGCGCGTCGAGGCCCGTTTCGACGGGCGCGCGGGTGAAGGAGCGCGCGAGCACGTCGCGCTTGTGTTGCAGGCCCGCTGGTGGCGCGCCCGCGCCTGGTCCGACGACGATATCGAGCGGCAGCTTCGTCACGCAATGCGCAACGAGCGCCGCCGAACTCGTGTTGCCGATGCCGATCTCGCCGAGCGCGAGCATGCCGAAGCCCTGCGCCTTCAGATCATGCGCGATCTCGAAGCCGATGCGCAGCGCCGCGCCCAGTTCGTCGTCGGTCATCGCGGCTTCAAGCAGGAAGTCGCGGGTGCCGGGGCCGATACGCCGCGACGTAAGCCGCGGGTGTGGCGGATGCGGCTGGCGAAGCCCGGCGTCGATCACGAAAACCTCGACGTCCGCGCCCTTCGCGGCGATATTGCCGCCCGCCTTGCCGTCGCAGGCCATGCCGGTGACGAGGGTCGAGATTTCGGCCGGGTACGCCGTCACGCCCTCCGCGACGATGCCATGATCGGCTGCGAAGATCGCAAGCGCCGCGCGACCCAGATCTGGTTTTAAGGATTGCGTTATAAGACCGGCGTGGATGGCGAGCGTTTCGATGCGGCCGAGCGAGCCGATCGGCTTCGCCTTCTGGTCGATGGCCGCGCGAAGAGTGGGTTCAAGGTCGCGCGAAAGCGGCGTGACAGAGGGAAACCGTTCAGCTTTATGCATGGGATCACTGTTATAAGAGGCGAGCGATGAGCACTAAAGATCACATGGGCGGTGAGCCGGTCAATGCACCAATCTTTCCGAAGCCGCCAGTGGTGCTTCTGCTGTTCCTCGCGGCGGGCTTCGCGCTTCAGCATTTCTTTCCGCTGCTCGCAGGAGAACCGGATGTTGCGAGCATCGTCGCGGGCAATGCGATCATGGTGGCGGGGTTCGTCATCGCCGTGCTCGCCGCGCGCGAGATGTTCCGCGCCAGAACCGCCATACTCCCCGGCGAGAAGGCCGCCGCGCTCGTGCAAAGCGGCATCTTCTCCCTATCGCGCAATCCGATCTACCTGACATTCATTTTCTTCATGGTCGGGCTCGGCCTTGCGCTCGGGAACCTCTGGTTGATCCTGCTTGCGCCCGCGCTTCTCCTCTACATGCAGGAACGCGTCGTCAAACGCGAAGAAGCCTATCTCGCCGCGCGGTTCGGCCCGCAGTTCTACGATTATCGAAAGCGTGTGCGCCGCTGGATATGAGCTTGGCGGCTCTCCTCATCACGACATCGTTTTCGACCGCCTCGTGCAGTGAATTTTACATTTGATTCGCGCCCGCTGGTGGCACCGTCATCAAATGTAAAATTCGAAACTACACTATAATCAATCGGTTGCTAGTGCTCTTGAGGCGCATGCGTTTGCTTGAGAGCGTGCAGCAAGGCGGACCAAACGTATGCGCCAGAGCACTAGCGCGGTGGACGGTCTGAATCGCACGCGATCCGGCCCGAAAACGGCCTTGTTGCGGTGCAACTCATCACCGTAAGGACGAATCAACCCGCAGAGGTTGAGTAAGGCCCGGCGTTTTTTGCAGCTTTGTTTAGCTCCGGTCGACCTGGAAGCCCGAGTCTTTCGAAATATTCATGAACTCGCGTCATTCCGCCAACCGGAACCTTTCCTATATGCGTGTGTCTTACCATCCGTGTTTCTTGGCACGGCGAACATGGAGTTTCCCGAATGAAAACCACACTCACGGCGGTCGCCGCTTTGATGATTGCTATCAGCCCCCTCGCAGCGCAGACGACGGCTCCGGCCGCTACGGCTCCTGTCACCTTCATCGAGCAGCAGACGAATGAAGAAGTGCTCGGCACCGACTTCGTCGGCTCGCCCGTCCTCGCGAAGGACAACCAGCAGATCGGCAAGATTGCGAACCTCGTGTTCGACAAGGACGGCCGTATTGCGATTGCGGTGATCGGCGTCGGCGGTGTGCTCGGCATCGGCGAGAAGGAAGTCGCCGTTCCCTTCGACGCGATCAAATCCGAAGTGAAAGACAACAAGCACGTCTTCACGGTCGACGCCACGAAGGAGCAGTTGAAGGCCGCTCCGGCTTACAAGACGCTGAACGATCAGGCGTTCAATCAGCGTGTAACCGAGTGGCGCCAGAAGGCGGCCGAAAGCTGGAAGCAGGCGAAGGAGAAGGCCGGTCAAGCCTACGATCAGGCGAAGGACAAGGTCAACGAGAAGATCAACGAGAACAAGTCTGCCGAAACTCCGAAGGTTCAGTAACGCGGGTTTACAATTTGCAAGGAAGGAGGCTTCGGCCTCCTTTTTTGTTGGGCGTGTCTCGGATTAGTTGCAGGCGAAGTGACGCCGCGTTCGGGAAGCGGCGCGCGGTTTACTGCGCGGGCGGAAAATCCACCTCGGCGCGCAACGGGCGCGACAGCAGCGCATCGATGGCATCATCGACACTCGTCTCGCCCTTGACGACGCTGTGCACGGCCTCGCAGATCGGCATCTCCACCCCGTGCTTCGCCGCCAGCGCGACAACCGCGCCCGCCGAATGCACGCCCTCGGAGACTGATTTCCGCTGGCCGAGAATTTCGGACAACAAGCGGCCCTGCCCAAGCGCCAAGCCAAGCGACATGTTGCGCGACTGAACGCTCGATGCGGTGAGGATGAGATCGCCGAGGCCGGAAAGCCCGGTCAGCGTTTCAAAGCGCCCGCCGAGCGCACGCCCGAGCCGCACCAGTTCCGCGAAACCGCGCGTGACCATAGCCGCGTGAGCGTTCGCGCCGAATTTCCGGCCTTCCACGATCCCCGCCGCAATCGCCAGCACGTTCTTCACCGCTCCGCCGACCTGTGCTGCCGTAACGTCGTCGGTCCAGTAAACGCGGAAGGTGCGATGCGCCAGGGCTGCGGTCAGTTCCGCGCCGAGCGCCTCGTCCGGGCAGGCGAGCGTCAGCGCGGTGGGCAGGCTGCGAGCCACCTCACCCGCGAAGCTCGGGCCGGAGAGGACGGCGATTTTCGCGCCGGGCAACACCTCGTGCACCACCTCGCTCATGAACGCGTTCGTGCCCTGCTCCACGCCCTTGGTGCAGATCACAACGGGCGTGCCGCTTGGAAGATGCGGCGCGATTTCGCTGGCTACGGCGCGCGAGAACTGCGAGGGCGCAACAAAAAGAAGAGCGTCGGCCGCCGCGATATCCTTCGCCTTTGCGGTCGCGCGAATGCCTGGATCGAGGGCGACACCCGGCAGATAGACGCGGTTCGTGCGGTGATCGTTGATTTCGGCGACCGTTTCGAACTCATAGGCCCAGAGCGTGACCTTGCGCCCAGCGCGGCAGGCGGATTGCGCAAGCGCCGTTCCCCAGGCGCCGCCGCCAATGACCCCTATGTGCTGCAATCGCGTTGCCTCGCCGGGGGTGTTCGTGGCCATGGCCGAGCCGCCTCTCTATAAATACCCCGCGACATGCGGCTGCGGGCGATGCCGATTCCGGCGGCTGTGGTAGCGGGGCGGCGAAGACCGCGCAACCCGCTTGCCCCGTCAGGGTCATTCCGCCGCGGAAAGCTCCTTCACCGTCTCGACCGGGACCGAAACTTCGGAAATCGGCCAGCGCGCGCGGGCCGCAACGTCGAGCCCGTCCACAAGCCCGGCCGCGATGCGGTTCGCTCCGGCCCAGGCGATCATCGCCGCATTGTCGGTGCAAAGCCCCGACGGCGGTGCGTGGAAGGTGTATTCGGACGCCTCGCACTCCTTCAGCAGCGCGGTTCGCAGCGCTCGGTTGGAGGCGACGCCGCCCGCCACGACGAGCCGCCGTGCCAAGCCGGACGCTTCATAGATTGTCATGGCGGCGCGCAGCCTGTCGCGCACCACGTCGCCCGCTGCCTTCTGGAACGAGGCGCAGAGATCGGCCGCGACCTGGCGCGACACAGGCGCATGCGTAAGCGCGACCTGCCGCACGGCGGTTTTGAGGCCGGAAAAGGAGAAGTCGGGGCGGGTGCGTCCCGCGAGCGGGCGCGGCAGATCGAAGCGATACGGATCGCCGCTGGCGGCCGTGCGCTCCACGGCGGGGCCGCCGGGGAAGCCGAGGCCGAGCATCTTGGCGACCTTGTCGAACGCCTCGCCCAGCGCATCGTCGATGGTGCCGCCGAGCTTCTCGTACTGGAACGCACCGCCGACTTTCAGAAATTCCGTATGACCACCCGACACCAGCAAAAGCAGGTATGGCGGCCGAAGCCCTTCCGTGAGACCGACCGTCAGCGCATGGCCTTCAAGATGGTTCACCGCCGCGAGCGGAATGTCGTGGACGAGCGCGATGGCCTTCGCCGTGACGAGGCCCACGAGGACGCCGCCGATCAGACCGGGCCCGGCGGTCGCGGCCACGCCGTCGAGGTCGCCGAAGTCAAGCTGCGCCTCATTCAGCGCGGCCTCCACGATCTTGTCGACCACCTGGACATGAGCGCGCGCGGCAATTTCCGGAACGACGCCGCCATAGGCTTCGTGATCTTTGAATTGCGACCGTATGATAGACGAGAGAAGTGTGCCGTTGCCGAAAGGGTCGCGCCGGACTATAGCAGCAGCGGTTTCATCGCAACTCGTCTCGATTCCCAGCACTGTCAACTCGCGGTCTTTTGTCGCCCCCGGCTCCTTAGTTGCTCCGGTGCTCGCGCGTTGCTGCATGATCAGTGTCTAATTCCGTCTTGCTTTAGTGCTGTACCTTGCGGCTGCGATATGCTTAGTGTCCCAATCCTCTGCATCCCTCAAGAAGTCGGACGCACCCCTACAACCTAAGTCAACACAACCATGAAAAATCACTCAGACGCAAGGCAAATTCGCATCGGTACCCGTGGCAGTGCGCTGGCTTTGGCGCAAGCTACGGAAGTACAGAACCGCCTGGCCGCGATCTATGGCGACGAGGTCAAATTCGAGCGCGTCGTCATCAAGACGACTGGCGATAAAATCCTCGACAAGGCCTTGTCTTTGGTTGGCGGCAAGGGGCTTTTCACCAAGGAACTTGAAGAGGCGCTGTTCGCTGACCAGATCGATATCGCCGTCCATTCGATGAAGGACGTGCAGGCTTTCCTGCCGGATGGGCTTGAGATCGTCTGCAACCTCCCCCGCGAGGATGTGCGCGACGCGTTCATCTCCATGAAGGCGAAATCGCTTGCAGACATGCCGGAGGGCGCCGTCATCGGCACGGCCTCCATTCGCCGCGAAGCCTTCATCAAGAACAAGCGCCCGGATCTGAAGACGGTGCTCTTCCGCGGCAACGTGCAGTCGCGCCTCAAGAAGCTCGAAGACGGCGTGGCGGACGCGACGCTGCTGGCCTCCGCCGGCTTGAACAGGCTTGGCCTTTCCGACCGCATCACCCAACATATTCCTGTGGAAGAGATGCTGCCCGCGCCTGCGCAGGGCGCCATCGGCATCGAGATCCGTTCGAACGATCAGGTGACGCGCGAACTCATCATGGCGCTGCATGACGAAGCGACCGGCTACGCCATCGACGCCGAGCGCGCCTTCCTCAGTGAACTCGACGGCTCGTGTCGCACGCCGATTGCCGCGCTCGCCCGCTACGACGGTCACGGCAGGGTGTCGTTCAAGGGCGCAATCCTCACGCCCGATGGCGCACGCATCTACGAAACGACCCGCGAGGGCAGCGCGAACGACGCAGCCGCGATGGGCAAGGACGCCGCGCAGGAGCTTTACGCACGGGGCGGCAAGGATGTGTTCCCCCCGGCTGCCTGACATGATCGCGCATCAGCGGAATGCCGCCTCGCGGCTTCCGCACCTCGTCCGGAATTTTTCGACAGCGGAGGCGGAATGCGTTTGCTGGTAACGAGAGCGGAGCAGGACGCCGCGCCGTTTGCGGGCGAATTGCGGGAACTTGGGCATGAGCCTGTGCTCCAGCCGCTCATCGAACTGCGCGCGCTCGATTTCGATGCGGCGGAGCTTGAGGATACGGACGCGCTCATCGTCACGAGCGGCAACACGTTGCGCGCGCTGGAACAGGCGGGCGCAATCGGTGGCCTGGCGCGTTTCCCTATCTATTGCGTGGGTGACGCTACAGCGCGGCGCGCCCGACATTGCGGTCTTCAAAAGCCGCTCGCGGTCGCTGACACAGGCGAACAACTCGCCGCCGCGATCATTGCCATGGCCGCGCCCGGCACACGCTTCGTCCACGTTGCGGGCGAACATCTTTCGTTCGACATCGTCGGAGAATTGACCAGCCACGGCATGCCGTCGCGGTCGCTCGCGGTTTACGTCATGCAAGCCGCCGAGGCGTTCAGACCCGATATCGCCGACATGATCGAACAGGGCACGCTCGACGGGGTGACGTTGCTCTCGCCACGCACGGCCGAAATATACGTTTCATTATGTCACAGGCATCGATTGGCTGAATGCGCTAAAAAACTGTCATATTTTTGCATATCGGAAACAGTAGCGCAGCAACTTCGAACGCTCGAACCGCGTGGCGTTTACATATCCGAAAGGCCGAATCGCAAGGCTCTTCTTGACCTTGTACGTTAGGCGCAACCCTGCCCTTCCGCGACCACGATCCTGTGGAAGATGGCGCTTGCAAAAAAGATAAATAGGCTGGTCCGACAATGCCCGAAGACAAGAAACCGAGACCGACTATCATCGATGGCGAAAAGGCTCAGCCAGCGGCGGCGGGCGCAGACACCTCGCCCCGGCCGAAACCGCAGATCATCGAGCCGGCGCCGCAGCCCTCTAGCGGAGGCGGCGTTCTGAAGGCGCTGACGGCGGGCGTCATTGGCGGCCTTGTCGGCGCTGGCGTGGTGTATTTCACGGTGCCCACCGACACAAGCGGCGGCGCAACTCGGTGAAGCCGTGCGCGCGCGGCCCGTCGCAGCGGCAGAAGCGAGCCCGGCTCCGGCAGCTCCAGCCGTCGATCTGACCGAGGTCAACAATCGTCTCGACGCGCTTGAGAAGACCGGCAAAGATACGGCCGCCTCGCTGCAATCGGTAACGCAGCGCATCGAAGCCGTCGAGCAGAAGCCCGGCATCGAGCCGAGCAAGGAAGTCGTGGCGGCGGCTGTCGCGGAGCAGATCGCGCCCATCGGGGACCGTATCACGGGCCTTGAACGCGGCCTTGGCGAACGGCGCGCCGACGCCCGCAACGCCGCGCTTTCGCTCGCACTTGCCAATTTCAAGCGCGCGGTCGCCGATGGGCGGCCCTTCGCAGAAGAACTGACGGCCATCGAAAACCTGTCGCCGGAAAAGCTTCCGGTGTCTGAACTCGCCGCCTACAAGGACAAGGGCGTGCCCTCCATCGCCGCGCTGCGGACGAGTTTCGAGGATGCGGCGCGCGTGGCGATCCAGCGGCATTATCAGAAGCAGTCGCCCGACAGCGTTGTGGGCCAGGTGATGGCGCGCGCACGCTCCGCAGTGCAGGTCAAGCCGTCCGGCGATGGCGGCGATACGGTCGAGGCCATCCTCGGGCGAGTTTCGTCCGCGCTGAAGGCCGGAAATGCCGCAGGTGCCCTTGCGGCGGCGGAAACGCTTCCCGCTACGGCGAAGGACGAAATCGGCGCGTGGCTTGAGCAGGTGAAAGCCCGCGTCGCTGCCGACGAAGCCGTAAAGAACACCGATCAGCAGATTATCGCGTCCCTGACGAAGCCCCAGGCCGCCCAGAACTGAACAACCGGCAACCAAGCGCGAACTCGCTAACTTTGGAATCTAAGTCATGACCCGCCTCATCGGCTATTTCGTGATCATCGTCCTTGTCGCCGTCGGGTTTGCCTGGATCGCGGACCGGCCGGGTAACGTCACCATCCAGTGGCTCGGCTATGACATCCAGACGAGCGTCTTCATCGGTTCGGTAGCTCTGCTGCTGGCCTTTGTCATCGTGTTCCTTTTGGGATGGCTCGGCCTCCTCACATGGACGGGCCCGAAGAAGTTTCGCGGCAGGGTCCAGCGCCGCCGCCAGCGCGTCGGTCAGGAAGCCGTGCGTCGCGGCATTTTCGCAGCAGGCGCGGGCGATAAGTCCGCCGCGCTCAAGGCGGACGCGATCGCGAGGCGCACCGTTCCAAACGAGCCGCTCGCCCTTCTGCTCCAGGCGCAGTCGGCGCAGTTGAACGAGGATTCGATTGCATCGCGGCAGGCGTTCGAGCGCATGCTCGAAAAGCCGGAAATGGCAGAGCTTGGCCTTCGCGGACTTTACATGGAAGCGAAGAAGGCGAACCAGAACGAGGCCGCCAAGCAGTTTGCGGAACGCGCGCTGGCCGCGAATCCCGCGCTGGCGTGGTCTTCGAGTGCGCTGTTCGAGATCCAGTCCCGCGAGGGTGACTGGCGGGCCGCGCTGAAAACCCTTCAGATCGCGAAGGAACATCGTCATCTCGCCAAGCCCGAAGCCGACCGGCGCCGTTCGCTGCTTCTGACGCAGCTCGCCATCGAGTTGGAAGACTCGCAGCCAAGCAAGGCGCTCGCCTACGCGACGGAAGCTTTCGACCTGTCGCCGACTCTGATCCCCGCCGCTGTGGTTGCAGGGCGCATCCTGACCACGCAGGGCCAGACATCGCGCGCGACGAAAATACTCACGCAGGCATGGCGCTCGACGCAGCATCCGGAAATCGCGCTGACCTTTGCCCACGCACGGCGCGGCGACTCGCCTCGTGATCGCCTCGCCCGCGTGAAGTCGCTCGTCGCGGCTGGGTCGCAGACGCTCGAAGGCGCGGTTGCGGTTGCGGTATCCGCCATCGACGCGCAGGAATGGAAGACGGCGCGGCTTGCGCTCGAACCCTATCTCGCCAACAATCCGCCTGCGCGCGTTTGCCGCCTGATGGCGCGCATTGAGGCCGGGCAGAATCGCGATTCGGGTCGTGCGCGCGAATGGCTCGCGAAGGCGGCGCGTGGCGCTCCGGACCCGGTCTGGGTTGCGCCGGACGGAACCGTTTCGGCCGAATGGCAGCCGATTTCCCCGACCACCGGCGCGCTTGGCAGTTTCGAGTGGAAGACGCCACCTGCCAACGCCACAGCGAGCCCCGACGACTTCGCCGCCGAGATCTCTGCCCTCGACGTGGTGTCGCTAGAAGGCGAATCGTTGCCCGACACCTATACAAAGGCCAAGGGCTTGTCCGGCCGTTCGAACGAGCCGGTCGACGTGGTCGCATCTCCGGTCGGCAAGGACGGTTCCGACGCGAAGACGCCGCCCACGCCCGCTAATGACACGGCGACATCGAATGCTCTGGTTACAACTCCAGAAACGACCGTGGAAGCCGAAGAGGTTACGACGTCGGTCGACCGGTTCCGTCGTCGCTAACAGGTGAGTGATCGTTGCTGGCGCGCACGTCGCGTCGGTGACACGGACTTCTGGATCGTGCGGTCGTGATCTCTCCGCAGGGAGCAGAGGCACCGATGGCCTTTGCGAGAAGGTCGGACGGGCGCTCGCGTGCTCACCGTGCTGTTGCGTCGACCACCAGACCTTGCAGCGTGGTGCCGCGCCTGAATTAAGAGACGACGCTAGACAGGGCTTTGCGTAAACCGGTGACCGCGACCCCTCCGAGCAAGCGCCGTGCATGCGAAGCATTCCATCCGATGGTCCGCCAAAATTTGTTCAAAGCGGGCTTGCACCGCGAGAAGTCCGTTGCTATGCATGTCACGCGGGATTCCCCGCATCGCCGCTTTAGCTCAGCCGGTAGAGCACCTCATTCGTAATGAGGGGGTCGCGTGTTCGAGTCACGCAAGCGGCACCACTTCCCTGCCAATTCCGAATTGCAAAACGCCGTTCCCGAGCGCACTCCGGTGCAATCGGGAGTAAACGGCGAACGGTGTCGAGGCGGTGCGTCGAAGGGCGACGCGCGCCGTGGTTACACGGCGGTTACAAGTGCAAAAGCTTGAGATTCACCTAAGGATCGGGTTCATACAAGACGTGTCGCTCTGCTCAGCAGCCATTCAGCTGGGCATAGAGATGTTTGTCCAGCTTGCGCGCGAGGGATTGTTGGGGATGACCGCCACGGCGCCTTTTTCGGCGATGGCGTCGCGCAGACGATCGCTGTCGTAAACCGTGTCGGCCATGACAATGTCGGCGGGCAGTCCTTCGATCCGAGGCGCTGCGCTGCGGCCGGCCAAGACCGCGGCGAAGGCGATCAACGGCGGTGGCACCATCGCCGACGATCTCGCAAGGTCGGTCGGCGAGCCGAGCTTTGCCCAAAGCCCGAAGCCCGTCTTCGGCACCACGGTGCAGCTGACCGATGATGTGGCGCTCACCGACGGCACGCAAATGGCCAAAGGCAGCGTCGTCACCGCAGTCGAGAACGGCTACAAGCTGGTCACGCCAGATGGCATCTCCTATCCCGTTCCCACTGAGGCGAAGCCCGGCGAGTTCCTCGCTTTGCCGTCACCTGTACTGACACTGGAAGCAAAGCTGAAACAGGCAGCCGACAGCGTTACTTTCTATCATGCAACTACCGAAGCCGGAGCCGATTCCATAATAAAAAAATGTATAAATCTATCTGAGTCTCGCATAAACACTGATTTTGCAAATGGCTATTATACAACGATTGACAGTGCGCAATCACTTGAACGAGCAGCCAAGGTGGCGGCACGAGCAGGGGATGATAATTCTGGCGTAGTGTTAGAGTATATCGTTTCAAAAGCTGAATTAGAATATTTAAAACACTGGACATGGGAACGAAAACGCCATCGTCTTTGGCTCGTTTCTTTCGACTTAACAGAAGTGGCGGAAGAATGCACCAATACGGTATCGTTTCGGGCCGATGCTTAAAAATCCCCAAGGCTTGCTCAACGGCGAACCAATGGAGATATTTTTCCAGCAAACATCGTGGCATACCCCGAAAGCAATAGAAATTTTACAAAAAAACTTAAAAGCGATCAATAGATAGTAGCGACGATCTGTTCGACGAAGTCGACAAAAAAGCACCCGACGCAAAAGTTGCGATCGATAATCTTTCCGATGCCATAGCATCTAAATACAATGATATGGAAGGGATGCAATGTGGTGGACTAATCCGCCTGATTTAAAACCACTTCCATATAGCCAGAAATAAACCTATTCATAGGTATTATGAGCGCTCCATCGCTTATCTGCGCCGCGACAAACAAGATGAGAGGGCAGCGTCAATCAGGATGAGACTGCCGGGGTTAACTGACGGAAGGAGGGCGCAGCCCGACTGACGGCGGTTATCCGCGGCGGCGTTTTTTCGAACCCGTCTGGCGGTCGAGCGGGACGGCGTCAAGCTACTGATTCGTCTCAATCTCGAGGGATCATCGCTTGCCCGGCCTCCACATCACCGACCATCAGGCTGTATATGAGTTTCCGACAGACCCACGACACCGCTGTTGCCGCCGCCAAGGTTAGCTTCAGCACCCGCGAGCGGCTACCGGATCGAGAACGATCCGCGTCTGCCCTCCCAAAAGAAGGCGCCGCGCGGACGCCGGCGGCCCGATCCGCTCGCTGAGATATGGGACGCCGAGGTCGTTCCGATCCTGAAAGCGGCGCCGGGCATCTGGTCGATCGCCGTGTTCGACGAGATCCGGCGGCGGCATCCCGGCCTTAATCCCAATATACGGCGCACGCTGGAACGACGGATGCGAACCTGGCGCGCCGTCGAAGGGCCAGAGCGCGATGTCATCTTCCGCCAGGGACTTCACGGACACGAGCGAGCTTTGCATTACGATTGCGGGCGTCGCGCTCGATCATCGGCTCTATCACTTCCGGCTGGCGTTCTCGGGCTTCGCACACGCTGGCCGAGGGTCTGCAGAACGCGCTCTGGGCGCTCGGCGGCGTGCCGAAGGAACATCGCAGCGACAGCCTGTCGGCGGCGTACCGCAATCTGGACAAGACAGCAAAGGACGACCTGACCCAGCGTTACGAGAGCCTCATGCGTCACTACGGGATGGCGCCGACGCGCAACAATCGCGGCATCGCGCATGAGAACGGGTCTATTGAAAGCGCCCATGGTCATCTGAAGAGGGCGCTCAAGGACGCGCTTCTGCTCCGCGGCAGCAGCGACTTCGAAGACCTCGACAGCTACCGCGGCTTCGTCGACGAGATCGTCGGCCGGCGCAATGCTCATAACCGCAAGCGCATCGAACTGGAGCGGGCAACCCTTACCCCGCTGCCGAAGCGGCGCACCGCCGATTACGAGGAGAAGCCCGTCACGGTCACGTCGAGCGGCGGCTTCTGCGCCGGGTGTTCTACACCACGCCGTCGCGGCTGATCGGTCATCGCCTGCGCGTTCGGATCTACGACGGCCGCCTTGAATGCTTTCTCGGCTCGACGCTTGTGATGACACTCAAACGCGGGCAGCCGGTCTCGGACAAGAAGGGCGGGCACGTGGTCGATTACCGCCATGTCATTCACGCGCTCCGCAAGAAGCCGATGGCGCTCAATAATCTTGCCTATCGCGACCAGCTGTTCCCGCATGCGGCTTATCGAAAAGCCTTCGAGGCGTTGCGCGGCGGCGAAAAGCGAGCGTGCAAGGTGACGGTCGAACTGCTGGCGCTGGCGCACGATCGCGGCTGCGAGGCTGAACTGGCCCAGTGCTCTGGCGCATACGTTTGGTCCACGTTGCTGCTCGCTCCCCAGCAAACGTATGCGCCTCAAAGAGCACTAGCAACCAATTGATTCTAGTGCAGTTTCGAATTTTACATTTGATGAGGGTGCCACCAGCGGGTGTGAAACAAATGTAAAATTCACTCCACCAGGCTATCGACGCCGCGCTTCATTCCGGCCAGACGCTGGACCTTGCCAGATTGCGCGAACGCTTCGGAGCGCCCCAGGCCTCGGCGCCCGTTGTCGAGGTGAACCTCGCGCCGCTCCATGCTTACGATGAGCTTGCCGCCGTTCACCCTGTCGGGCCGGCCTTCAGCCTGGAGGCAGCAGCATGACAACCGCGACTATCGACGCCGCTCGCCTCGAGCTTTTGCTGACCGAACTCCGCCTGCCGGGCATCAAGCCGATATGGGACAGGCTTGCCGAGCAATCCGACAAGGAGGGCTGGCCGGCGGCCCGCTTCCTGGCAGCCCTTGCCGAGCACGAACTCGCCGACCGAGGTCGCCGGCGCATCGAACGCCATATGGCCGAGGCGCGTCTGCCGGCAGGAAAGACGCTTGCCGCCTTCGACTTCGAAACCGTGCCGATGGTCTCAAAGGCCCAGGTGATGGCGCTGGCCTCTGGCGACGCATGGCTCGGCAAAGGCGCCAACATCTTGTTGTTCGGCCCTCCGGGCGTGGGCAAAAGCCATCTGGCGGCAGCGCTCGGCCTGGCGCTGGTCGAAAACGGCTGGCGGGTGCTGTTCACGCGCACCACCGATCTTGTGCAACGCCTTCAGGTCGCCCGCCGCGAACTGGCTCTTGAAAGCGCGATCGCCAAACTCGACCGCTACGACCTCCTTATCCTCGACGACATCGCCTACGTCACCAAGGATCAGGCCGAGACCAGCGTCCTGTTCGAGTTGATCGCTGCACGCTATGAGCGGCGATCCCTGCTGATCACGGCCAACCAGCCGTTCGGCGAGTGGGGCAAGATCTTCCCCGATCAGGCCATGACGCTCGCGGCCATCGACCGCCTCGTCCATCATGCAACGATCCTGGAAATGAACGTCGAAAGCTACCGGCGGCGCGAAGCCCTCGAGCGAAAGCGCGGACGCGGACGCCCGGCCGCCAACGCGACAATCAAGAAAACCGGAACATCCGAAGGCTGATTGACGCTCCCCGTCAATCAAAGGCCTTGCCAGGAACGCGCCGAGCGACAATCATCATATCGCTCGGCTGCCTCGTCTCGTCTCATCCTGATTGACGCGCCGTTCTCACCCAAATTGTCGCGCTACAGCTTATCGGCTGGCGCGGGTGACGGTTTAGGGCGCGGGGCAGCGTCGGCTCGTTTCCCCTGTCGTAGAGACGAGAAAAGAGGGGGAGTAGCTTTGCGGGCGATCCTCACCCTCATCAAATGGCGAATATGGGGATGTAATCTCGATGCTTTACGTAGAGACGGGGCTGGACATCGGTTTAGACATTGCCGATTTTTGGGTGTAACCGACAAAAGGGCGATGGAGGGTGTCGCAAGAGTTACCGAATAAACGAGGCGATTGTTACCCTCGCTGTTACCCAGATACTTTAGATTGCCCGACATCAAGGGTCTAACCCCTTGATTTTAATGGTGGGCGCACAAGGATTCGAACCTTGGACCCGCTGATTAAGAGTATGCGGGTAACGATAATCTCCAGTTTCATGATGTTTCCCTTGATGGCAATAAGTTCGATAAAACAGCATCATGTGTACCCTTGAGTTGCACCTGATTTCCTTACATATTCTCCACGGTGACGATTTGGTGACGACTCAACGCCAAGAATCGTCACGACGGGGGATCAAGCAATGACGGATTCCAAGGGGAAAGACACCGGGCGCAAGGAGCGCATAACCAAGCGCTCGATTGATGCTTTGCGAAGCGATGCGCAAGTCCGCGCGAGGACGCTGTATCTCAGAGACACGGAGACAACCGGTTTCGGGGCCGTCGCCACAAAGACCGGCGCATGCTCTTACTTCGTGGAGTACCGCCTTGGCGGACGCGGCACGACGCAGAAGCGTGTCACGCTCGGCAAGCATGGCGTGCTCACACCGGAGCAAGCGCGCGGCATCGCAAAGGAGGAACTCGGCAAGGTCGCGCGGGGAACCGATGTCGCCCAGGCCAAGAAGGATGAAAGAGCGAAGCTGACTGGCCTCACCTTCGCGGAAGCGGTTGACCGCTACCTTTCGCTTCACGCAAGGCCGACGCGATACTGGCGGCAGAAGGCGACAAGACTCGGCTCATCCGACACGAAGGCGTTTCGCACGCGACCGATCGCGCTCATCACGCGGGGGCATATCGCGGCCGCCATCGACGAGGTGGAGAAGCGATCAGTTTCAGCCGCGCGCGCGTTGTTCTCCGACATTCGCCCATCTTCGCCTGGGCGCTCGACCGCGCCATGATCGAAGCGAACCCCATGGAAGGCATGCGCGGCCCTGCCACGTCCGAAGCCCGCGACCGCGTGCTGAGCGATGAGGAGTTGCGGGCCTTCTGGAAGGCCGCCAGCGATGAAGACTGGCCCTTCGAGAACATCTTCAAGCTCTTGCTGCTGACGGCACAGCGCCGCGAAGAAGTGGCCGCCATGCGCTGGGCCGAACTCGACCTCGATGCCGCGTCATGGACCATCGCGAAGGAGCGTTGCAAGAACGGCAAGGAGCACACCGTCGATTTGCACTCGTCCGCAGTCGCGCTGCTCGATCCCCTTGGCGATGCCATGGCGGCTCGCGTGGTCAAGGCGCGAGCCTGGGCCGATGAAGGCTCCGATGAGATTGTGTTCACGACCACGGTCGACACGCTGGCGGATCGACTCAACCAGCACGGCATCACGGCCGACAGAGTGCGCGATGCGATTATCCCGCGTCTCTCGCCACAGCTTGTGGCGCGTGGGTTCGACCCAGATCAGATGACCAATATAATCATGGGGCGGCTACAGGGGCAGACGAATGCGCAGATTGCGCAGGCGAACAACCTGCACCCGGACACGGTGGCGCGGTACTGGGGTGTTTACCAGGAAGCCAACCCGACGCCGCTGAATCTCATCGAATTTGCGGACGAGATCGCCGGGCGCGCGGCGGGTCAATCGCTGGCGCGAGACGCCCGCGCTGATTTCATTCTGTCACGCGACGAAGTGGGTGCGAACCGGCTTTTTCAGCGCCAGGCGGAGCAACCCGAGCGCATGACGCGCATGTTTCGTGGCGGCGATTACGACGCAGCGGAGGCGGCGGCACAGCAGCAGCTCAGAAGTGACATGCGAACGGCTTACGACGCCTTCTATGCGCAGCAGCCGCTTGATCTTGGACAGAACGCAAGCCAGGTGCTCGCTACACTGAACGGCGACCGCTTCTTCCGTCGTGCCGTTGAGAACGCTCGCCAGCAGGCCGTCATGGAAGCGCGGGCGCACAATGCTCGCAACCCTGGCAACCCAATGCCTGTTCCATCGAACCGCATGGAGTTGACACCGCAGGTGATCGACTACACGCAGCGTGCTCTGCGAGCGGCAGCCGAAAGTCGGACAAACCCGCTCGAAGCGCGGCATGCGCAGAATTTGCGCAGCGTGTTTCTCGACGAGATGGATCGCACCTATCCGAACACGTGGCCGCAGATCCGGCGGCAATACGCGGACGCGATGACCACGCAAGGGGCGGGCGAACTCGCCGCCAACATGGCGAATCCGAAGCGCACGACGAACCAGATCCGCGAGGCGCTGGCGGAGTTCCAGAACATGAACGCGCCCCAGCAGGAACTTTTCCGGTTGGCCTTCGAACGCAACCTGGTCGGGCAAATCCGCAGCGTGATTGATGACACGGGCGCGGCGAACCAGTTCATGACGCCAGCGTGGCGCGATTTCATTCGCGAGATTTACCCGGCTGGCGACGCCGCGCGCATCATCCGCAACATGAGCCGCGAGAGGGCGACGACGCGAACTACACAGACGGTGTTCGGCAACTCGAACACGGCACAGACGACATTCGATGTCGGTGAGGCGCTGACCGGGGCGAAAGCTGCGGCGGGCATGGCAACGGGCAATGTGCGGGCAATCCTCGACAACCTTGCGGAGCGTATCAGCCGTCAGATCGGCGGCGCGCAGGCCCGTGAACGTCTACGCATGCTGACGGAAACCGATCCCGGGACGGTGCTGCGCAACCTGCTTCAGATGTCGGCATCGGCACGCACGCGGGCGGAGCGACAGGAATATCTTGCCGCGATTCGGGAGATCAGATCCTCGTCGCCCAGGATGCGGCAGATCGGGGTGCTGGGCGCCGATGTTGAGCGGCGGCTTCCGTCCTATCGGTGACTGCCGAAAACGCCTTCCAGAAAGGTGCGGGCGCCCGAATTCAGGTGGTAGAACGAAACCACCATAGCGGCGAAGATCATCAGCTTCAGCCACCAGTAAGGCCCCATGATCGGGCGCCCCGCTTCTTCCATCTCGGGCGAGTTGGGATGAACCCAAACACCCGGCTCCAGTTCGATGAGGTCTTCGAGGCCCTTCGTTGGCGGCGTCGGCTTTGGCTCATGCACGCGACTGATGATGTAGGCGAACAGCAGAACACCGCCGAAGAGAAGAAGCATGAAGAGGGCGAAGTCATCCGAACGGCTCATGGCAGCACTCCAAGGCGACAGGTCCAGAATGCGCTACTTGGCGAAACCATGAGCGTCGTAGCTTTCCCGTGCATTATAGCGCTCAGGCTGATTAGAACTTTCGGGTTGTCGGCTCGCTCGAGTCGAATGAAACCGTCGTAGTCTTCGGCTGGTCTCAATGTCGACTCGTAGTCTTGTTTCGGCAATAGCAGTTTCCCCGAAGTGCAGCGAAATTTTGCGAGTTGTTCCCGATCTCACGGAGATGCTGCAAAATGCAACTGCAACCGAAGCGCCTGAACGCGAGAGACGCTGCCGCTTACCTCGGATTGAGCTACAGCCTGATCTGCAAATTGCGTGTGTACGGCGGCGGCCCTCGCTACGCGAAGCTCGCGCGGCGAGTGGTCTACGATATCGCAGACCTCGATGCCTGGGTGGCGAAGCGCGCTCGCATGAACACCTCCGAAGCCGCGTGAGTGCACCGCATCATGGACAAAATGCAAAACCCCGGCGGGGAGGCCGGGGCTGATAAAAACGCGTGCTCAGACAATAGGTTGCCGCCTCACGACTCGCAAGAGGTCCGCGCTGCGTTTCTCGATGCGA